>JALGZU010000035.1 GCA_025774735.1 candidate division LCP-89 bacterium
TTTTGTACCGCCGACCTATCCCGTTACGCTGGGGAACGTGCAGTATTATCTCACCGCTTCGACGACTCCCACGTTCATAGCAGCCATTTTTGACGATGATGGTCCCAACGGGACACCAGGTACTGAACTCTATAGCTCCCTCGAGACCATTCCATCCACCGGCTGGTACACCATGGACATCTCCAGCCAGAATATCGAGATCACGGAGGGAGCGGTCTATGTCTCCTGGCAGATGACTGGTGAGAACACCACTTCTTGTGGAACGGACAATACCCTGGAGCGGGGGTCCCGGCAGAGCTGGGAATACACCGGCGTCTGGGCGCCCTACCGTAGCGCCGAGACGACCGACGTGATGATCAGGACCAACATTTTCCAGCCGGGCGCTGTTCCGAACGTGACCGTCGCACTGGCGCCGGTTGGTATGCCGATCCAGATTCCGGCGACGGGAGGTAGCTTCGATTTCAATATCGCCGTCACCAATGGCGAAGCGTCGCCCCAGACCTTCGATATCTGGACTCAGACCTTCGATATCTGGACTGATGTGACGCTGCCCAACGGAAATCCGTATGGCCCGATTATCAACGTACCCGATTTCACCGCTCCGGCAAGCTGGTCGGGCAACAGAGATCGCGATCAGGTTGTGCCCGCCAGTGCTCCGACAGGAATGTACGCCTACAATGCCTACGTTGGTGACTATCCCGACGATATCTGGAACAGCGACAGCTTCGACTTTGAGAAACTGGCTGATGGAGACGGCATACCGGTGACCGGTTGGACCAACACGGGCGAGGGCTTCGAACAGTGGTTGACTCAGGCCGAGGTTGAAATCCCGTCCGAATATGCGGTACTGGGAGCATATCCTAACCCGTTCAACCCGAGCACGCAGATCAGCTTCGCTCTGGCGCAGGACGGGGTGGTGCAGCTCGCCGTTTATGATGTCAACGGACGTCAAGTCGTCACGCTGGTCGATGGCTATCGCACTGCGGGCGTCCACGACGTCAGCTTCGATGCTTCAAGCCTGTCGTCGGGCATCTATGTTTACCTGTTGTCTGCGGGTGACTTCAGCGCCAGCGGTAAGATGGTATTGTTGAAGTAACAGGTAACAACGTCACTTTTCCCGCCGGATAAATGACGATCCGGCCTGTGAACTGTGCAGTAAAGAGGCGGACTTTCGGGTCCGCCTCTTTCTTTGCTGACTGGTAGCTGTTTAGGATTTTGCCAACAGATCGCCGGAAAACACCGTTTCATATACCAGGCATGAATCGCATAGATGAAACTGATATATGGAGTTGATTATGTACGTAGTGACTGGAGCTACCGGAAATACGGGGAGGCGAATTGTTGAATTGCTGGATCCGGCGAAGAACCGCGTTCGCATCATTGGTCGAAGCGCTGAACGGCTGCAACCGCTGGTCGATCAGGGCGCCGAGGCATTCGTGGGATCGGTCGAGGATTCCGGCGCCATGACGACGGTTTTCACGGGCGCGGAGGTTGTATTTGCCATGATTCCTCCAAATCTGGCCGAAGAAGACTTCCGCGCCTACCAAAACAGGGTCGCGAATGCATACGCCGAGGCCATTGAGAAGGCCGGTGTCCGTTATGTGGTCACCCTGAGCAGCGTAGGCGCACATCTGGAAAACGGCGTCGGAGTCGTGAACGGACTCTACGATTTTGAGCAGCGCCTGAATAAGATCGAGGGCGACAATGTGCTGCACCTGCGCCCCACATTCTTCATGGAAAACCTCCTCTGGCAGGTCGATACCATCACGAATGTGGGTTTCATGGGTTCGGCCCAGCGGGCAGACCTGTCCGTGCCCATGATCGCCACAGAAGACATCGCCAGGTATGCCGCCGAACGCATGCAGAAGCGCGATTTCTCCGGGAAATCCCCGCAAGAATTGCTGGGGCCGCGAGAGTACACTATGAATGAAGTGGCTACAATCCTGGGGTCCGCCATCGGCAAACCGGAACTGAAATTCGTACAGTTCTCCTATGAGGATACCGCAGCGGCCCTGAAGCGGATGGGTGTATCCGACAGCGTTGTGGCAGGGTATATTGAGCTGTACAAAGCCTTCAACGAAGGCCTGGCGAAACCCACTGAAGCCCGCTCGGAAATGAACACCACGCCGATGACACTGGAAGAGTTTGCCCGGACTTTTGCCGCCGTTTACGAGGCAGGCGTCCAGGAACCCACTGTTTGATGAAACGGTCAGAGGCGGTTAAGTAATTCAGCAACGAAACAAAGGGCGATCCCACATCAGGGATCGCCCTTCTCTATTCGGATTGTGCTTCCAGACTCTCCTTCGGCCGGGCCGCCATGATGAGCAGTGACAGCTTGGTGTCCACCTCGGTCAGTTTGCGTTCCAGAGAATGCAGACCTTCCTTCAAGCCCGCCACCAGCCGGGTCAGTTCGTCCCGGTCCGCCTTGATGTCCTCGAGATGCTGCAGTTTCAGCCGCGTGCGGGTCATGGCGGCGACGTAAGCGGCGATGGCTGTTGAAACCATCCCCGCGATCATGATCAGGTCGCGTGGCTCCATCAGGGCGCCTCCGGCGGCTTCACAGTGAACGGCAACGCATCTTCCGGCGCTTCCTCGATCAGCGGCGCTCGGTACCATTTACCATGCCGCCTGATCCGTAGGGCGGGAATGCCGTAGGTCGGATTCGCTGAATCCGACGGTATCGTGGAAAGGCTGAAACCCGTGCCTGGCTGTGCGCCTCTGTAGACCAGTGACCCTTCGAGCACCGCGGCGACGTTGTCGTAGTAGTAGAAAACGGGTTCACCGTCCCCTTCGCCGGGAGACCCGGGCAGGTGGTCGCAGGTGCGGATGTCCTCGCCGCAGACCGAACAGGTCGGTTTTTCATATACGAACGAAATGGACGCCTCGCTGTAGAGCCCACCGTCGATGGCGACCCGAAGATCTTCAGCGGAGGAATGCCCCCGCAGCCAGTAGAAGCCGGGCACGATATAGTTGCGTTTTTCATGCTCTGCGACCGACCCGCCGAAAAAGCGGGCCACGCCCAGCGACCTTTTGTTGTGCCCCACCAGGAGTGGCGCGCCCTGCACCAGCACCAGTAGTTTGGGCAGTTCTTCCGTCCTGAAGCGGCCGTAGTAGGTGTCGATGGCGTCTCCCGCCAGGCGGCAGCGGCGCACGTAAACGTCCCGCTCCGACACCGGCACCGGCGGCGGGTTCTTCAGCGAATTGATCAGCCGGATCTCTCCGTTAGAGGGCATGCCGGCCTCTTTCAACAGCGGGCCGGACAGAATTTGATGGATCATGGTAACCTCCGAAAAATTTTGGTTATTTTGTGAGGGCTATTGACTTTTGGGGAATTGGGTTGTATATTGTGAGTCAGGGGATTATTGAAGGAAGCTATAATGAAAAGCCTGATCAGGTTGGTTCTACTGGCGAGTCTGATAGTTTCGTGCTCGGCTGCTTTTGCTCAGCCGCAGCTGCAAGAGCTGGATGTGACGGCGATTGCGGGGCCGGGGTGGACGATCTGCGCTCAAGGTGAGCACGTAGCTGTATTTGGCCAATTAGGGCTTTGGTTTTTCCAGTGGGATTCTGTAAACACGACACTTACCCTCTCCGGCACCTTACAAATTCCTAACGACATTGACGAGATGAAGTTTCATCCATTCCTGCCGCTACTATATGTTCTGGATACGGAGTACAACTTATATTTTGTTGATCTGACCGAACCACAAATGCCTAATAAATTCGATTTGTCGCATATAGCTGAATACAATACTACGAGCTTCGACCTGGATTCAACAACGCTATATCTGCTCTTCTATGGACTTTTTGTCACTTTGAATAACGAGAACCCCCGAAATCCTGCATTGTTGACCAGTGCTCAAATAGGGAATTATGGTTTTAGTATGATTATTGACCAACAATATCTGCATGGCAGCGGGGGTTGGCCGGATTCTTATCGCTATGCTCTCTATGATATTGCAGATCCCTCCAATCTAGAGAAGCTTTATGTGAATCCTGAGCTTGAGTTTTGCAGATTAGAAAGCGTGGGGGGAGGACATATTACTTTAAGCGATTGCTATAACTTACTTCTTCTTTATTACGACTATCCAACCGTCTGGGGTCTGGTAACCTACGAGAATATGCGGAATCCCAGCCAGTGCACCCCGGATGGTAATGTTTACGCCAATTGCGATGATTCGCAATTATATTTTCTGGATGGGGATGATTGGACGTTGCTGGGGACGACCAACGTTGTCGGAGGATTCAACGTGGTAGAAAATACTTTGTTTGGCTTGACCACTGCCGGAACGGCTGACGTCTACTATGTTGATCCGCCAATCTGTTCACTTCGCACTTCCTATGAATACGACATTGAAGAAGTGCAGTTCATCTCGGTAGATTCAAATTTGGTTGCCGTCTCAGGTCACGGCACGCACAACGTAGTCTTATACGATTGCTCAGTACCTACCAATCTGCAAAAAATCGCAGAAATACAACTTTCTGGGGTAACCAAAGAACTGCTAATTAATGGCGATTATCTCTATGTAACCTTCAATGTCGCTTCGCATGATACCATTGCCATTTATGATATCTCTGATCCAACAAATCCAGCCATCACCGGAGTACAATACTTTACACTTCCTACATCCAGTCTTGTGGGGTATATGCTATGTCGGGATGACTTTCTGTACATCTCTGGCGATTATTCCAAATTCGTTTATGACGTCAGCGAACCCGCCTATCCTGTATTGCTTGAGAGCTATGTGGATGCCAATAATTGCGTGGAAATGCATTTTATCGGCGATTATCTCGCCACGAACAACAACGATTTCGTCGAACTTTACGATGCTGATGGAACACTGACATATCTTTCAACCATCGATCCAATAAGCAGTCACGCTTACTTTGTAGCCGGGAAAGGAGATACTCTGATTACAGGTGGGCACTATACTTTTGATATTTACTCCATAGCTGATCCATATAATCCACAGTGGTTAACTACCGTAGACCTTCCCGGCATCAATCCTAAAGTCTATTGCGCTAATTTCGATGGCGTTCTGCTTTACGCCAACCTTAAAGGATTTCCCATATATAGTCAATATAATTACTCATTAGCGGCGTTTTATGCTGCACCCGGGACTCCTTCCGTGCGTTTGGTGGACTATATTCAGACCAAAGAATATCAGCCCTATGTTGAGATAGAATTAGAAAACGATATCATCTTCGCCGCCCAGGGGAGTTGTCTAGGAGTTTATCGCTTCAATGCGGCGTCCCTAGTTGGCATAATAACCACAAGCCCGATGCCCGCCTCCCTGCCGCAAAAACTTACCTTAACCACCCACCCAAATCCCACCAACGGCAACCTGCTCTGGACCTTCGATCTGCCCGCACCCGGTTCGGTTGATTTGGAGATGTACAACCTGCAGGGAGCGCTGGTCGGTCAGCATTCTAGCGGCTATTTTCAGGCGGGCACACACACCCTCACCTGGTTCCCCGACAACCTCTCCAGTGGCATCTACATCGCCCGGCTGAAGGCGGGAGAACACAGTGCCCAGCAGAAGGTGGTGTACTTGAAGTAGCTTAACAATTTCGATAGTCGTGCGGCAGTCGTCTGCCGCATTTTTTTTGATTTAATACATCATGGTTTTTCTCCAATTTAAATTTTTTGGAACCTTTTTTAATAAATCCCGTGTAAAAAGCAGAATTAGCTTTGTTATTTCCATTCCGGTAAGCTGATACTTGATGACGTTCTTTAATTGTGGAGGATATCATGCAGAGAGCCTATTTAGCATTAATTGGTATGTTCATCGTTTGCGCCTTTGCAACAGCGCAGGACAGCTTAAATGTGACCAAATTGAGCCAAATTTACTCATATTGGCATTACTCGTATGGCGTAGATGCATCGGAGTCATATGCCTTCGTCGCTGACGGACGCAGCGGACTACGGGTAGTGGATATAAGCAATCCAGCAGTGCCTTTCGAAGCAGGTTATTACGTAACGCCGGGTTTAGCTCTGGATGTAGTAGTCGAGAATGATTATGCTTACGTGGCGGATTTCGGTGCCGGTCTCCGAGTAGTGGATATTTCCGATCCTTACGTGCCTCATGAAATAGGCTGCTATGATACACCGGGATGGGGGCAGGGAATAACGATAAGTGGAGATTACGCTTATATTGCAGATGGAAGCTCCGGTCTGTATATCGTCAATATTTCCAATCCAGCTTCGCCCGTTTACGTGGGTTCTTGCTCTCTGACGGGATGGGCTTATGGGGTCGCTGTATCCGGCGATTTTGCCTATGTAGCCGGAGGGACGGCCGGATTAAGGATAGTGAACATTGCCAATCCCGCGACACCCTACGAAGTTGGTTACTACGATACTCCATTTGAAACAGAGGGCGTGGCTGTTTCCGGGCGTTACGCCTACCTTGCGGATGGCTGGGAAAACATGCGGGTGATCGATGTTACAAATCCCTCCGCCCCGGTTGAAGTCGGCACCTTTAATATGTCCCAAGGCTGGGCTCACGACGTTGAGGTAGCTGGAAACTGTGCCTATGTCGCCGACGGTAACAATGCCGGATTGCGGATTGTGGATATTACCGATCCAGCAAATCCGACTCAATTGGGTTTTTGTGATGTAGGGGCGGTGTCGCAGGGAGTGGCATTATCCGACAATTACGCGCTTGTGGCTGGCAGTAATCACGGGTTGCGAGTTGTGGATATAACAATTCCAACTGCGCCCTTTCAGGCGGGCTGTTATGAACCCGAGGGTGCAATAATGGATGTGGAACTTTCTGGAGAGTACGCATTTCTCGCTAGTGAAATGAATGGTCTAAAGGTGGTGAATGTCGAAAATCCGCAAACTCCTTTTGAAGTTGGCTTTTTTGACACGCCTGGCATTTCTGTGAATGTAACAGTTATCGATGATTATGCTTATGTAGCAGATTTAAATGAAGGCATGCGCGTGGTAGACATTTCCATTCCGTCAACCCCCATAGAAGTCGGTTATTACAATACTCCTGGGCAAGCATATGAAATTGCGATTTCGGGCAGTTTCGCTTATGTAGCTGATACCTGGTCAGGGTTGCGCGTAGTCGATATAAACAATCCGGAAACGCCCGTTGAAGTGAGTAATTATGAAACCCTCGGACAGCCGCATGGAATTACTATTTCGGGCAATTATGCTTATGTATCGGAATGGTTCGAAGGGATGGGAATCTATGATATCTCGAATCCGTATGCCCTCACGGAAGTGGGCTACCATCCCACATTGGATACTCCCCGACGGGTCGCACTACAGGGCGATTACGCTTACCTGGCTAACAGTTACGGTGGTCTTCGCATTCTCGACGTCAGCAATCCGTATGCACCATTTGAAGTGGGTTGTTTTGATGTCCTGGGTTATATCGTCGAGGATGTGACTGTATCGGGTGACTATGCGTTTATCGCGGCGTTGGGCCTCGGTATTGGAGTTCTGGACGTTTCGAATCCGGCCCTACCGGTCTTGATCGGCTATTATGAGACTCCGGGATATCCTTCTGCTGTAGCTGCTTCTGGAGACTATGGATACATAGCGGACCAGTTCTTCTTCAGTATTTATGATTGCTCGACTGCGCTGCCTGTCGAGTCAGAAAATATGGTAATTCGACCACTGGAATTTTCCCTTACACCTGCCTTCCCCAATCCCTTCAATTCCAGTACAAACTTATCGCTCAATTTACCAACGGCAAATGTGGTGAATATGGCGATATACGACATTTGGGGTCGAGAAGTCGGTCAATTGATTGATGGTTGGCGGGATGCGGGCACCCACACCCTAACCTGGTTCCCCGATAACCTGGCCTCCGGCATCTACATCGCCCGGTTGAAGGCGGGAGACTTCACAGCACAACAGAAAGTTGTTTACTTGAAATAGTCCTCAAATTTCCTTATATTCCTTGCGTATTTAGAGATAATTTGGATCATTTATACGTTGGGGATAATTATGAAATTCACCCTCAGGTTCCTACCCGTCCTTTTAATCATCGCCCTTATAATCGGCTGCGCCACGGTGCCCATCACCGGGCGGCAGCAGTTGAGCCTGATCCCTCAGGCGGACCTCCTGGCGCTCAGCTTCAGCAGTTACCTGCAGGTGCTGTCCGAATCGCAGTTGTCCCAGAATGACAGAGAGGTGCGGGCGATTCGGCGGGTCGGTAGCCGCATCGCCGAATCCGCGGAGACTTTCATGCGGGAAAACGGCATGTCGAGGCAGATCCGGAACTACCAGTGGGAGTTCAACCTGATCGAGGACGACGACATAGTCAACGCCTGGTGCATGCCGGGCGGCAAGGTCGCCTTCTACACCGGCATCCTGCCCATCTGCGAAGACGAAGCCGGCATAGCCGTGGTCATGGGGCACGAAGTCGCTCACGCCCTGGCCAACCACGGCGGCGAACGCATGAGCCAGGGGCTGATGACGCAACTGGGCGGCGTGGCGCTCGACGTGGCCCTGCAGGAGAAATCCGATGAAACCCGTATGCTTGCGATGGCGGCTTTCGGTGTGGGCGCCCAGCTTGGCGTGCTTCTGCCCTACAGCCGCATGCACGAATCGGAAGGGGATCACATCGGTTTGATCCTGATGGCTCGAGCCGGTTACGATCCTAACGAAGCTGTCGATTTCTGGCAGCGCATGGACGCCCTCGGCGGCGCGGGAATTCCCGAATTCCTCTCCACCCATCCGTCCCACGAAACCCGCATCGCTAAGTTGAAGGAGGATATTCCCGAAGCGATGCAGTATTATAATCCCTAATGACTCAGACAATCCTCTTTCGAGCCGGGACCTCCCTGTTAATTGGCCGGGACAGCTTGATGTCCCGGTTTTTTACTTGCAAATGAATCTCCTGCGTTGTAAATTAATCCCTCAATTACAACTAAACCGCAAGGATCGATCCCCATGACCGATACGAACGCCTCGACTGAGGAGACACAAGATCTGACATTACGAGAAAACCTGCGCCTGCTCCTGAAGGCATCCAAGGGCTTCTGGCTGGTCAACCAGATCAACTTTTTCGACGGGATCGCCTACTTCGGCATCCTCATGCTGCTGACGCGCTACCTGGGGCCGTCTGGACTGGGCATGTCGGATCAAACTACAGGCCTCTCCGTGTCCGCGTACACCGGCCTGGTAACCCTGTTCATGTTCGGCGGGGGCTTCGTGTCGGACAAACTGGGCGTCCGTAACGCGCTCACCTGGTCGCTGATCGTCATCGGCGCCGGGCGGGTGCTCCTGTCAGGCGCTCCGGGGCTGGCAGAATACGGCATGAGCCATGCCGCCTCCTGGATCGGCCTGTTGATGATGGCGCTGGGCACCGGCGTGATGCAGCCGGCTCTGTACGCCGGGATCAAGGAATACACCGACCCGCGCACGGCGACCATCGGTTACGGGCTGCTTTATTCTATCATGAATCTGGGCATCGTGATGGAAAGCTTCATCTCGCCCTTAATCCGCTCCGACGCCACCTTCCTTAACCTGGGCTTCGCGGAGATCATCGGTCTGGGGTGGGGAATCGGCGGAGTGTACTGGACAGCGGTGGCCATCACCGGCTTGATGCTGCTGATTCACATCACCTTCTTCACGAGGAGGGTAGAAGAGACCGACCGCACCGTCATCCCGGAAGAGAAAGAGGAAGGCGTCCCCGAAAAGACGTTCGTTGAAAAACTCAAGGAACTCCCTTTCGCCGATCCGCGCTTCATGTTGTTCATCTTTATTCTATTGCCGGTGCGCACCATCTTCGCCCACGACTTCCTGACGGTGCCGGACTATGTCTTCCGCTGCTTCCCCGAAGCGGTGTCGGCCAAGTACGAATGGATTCACGGCATGAATCCGTTGATCATCGTCATCTTCGTGCCTACCATCGCGGCGTTTACCCGCAAGGTTAAGATAATCAACATGATGATCATCGGCACGGCGATCACGGCGACGATTCCCTTCATCCTGGTGCCGGGTCCGCATCTGGGGATGCTGTTGACCTACGTGACTATCTATTCGCTGGGTGAAGCGGTCTGGTCGTCGCGCTTCCTCGAATACGTGGCCAACCTAGCTCCGGCGGGGAGGGTGGGAGCCTACATGGGCCTGGCGGGCATCCCCTGGTTCCTGGCCAAGTTCACCACGGGGCTCTACTCCGGTTCGATGATCGCCTACTTCATCCCTGAAGGCGGGCCGCACAACAGCGGCACCATGTGGCTGATCTACGCCTCCATCGCTTTGATAAGCCCGGTCTGTCTACTGATCCTCCGGAAATGGTTGATCAAGGGGGTGGGGGAGAAACATTAATCGGATCAGAAAACCTTGACAATGTCATTCGTATCCCGTATATTCGCAAACGGAGAACCTGCCTCACTGCCTCAATCTCTCGCTTCTCCTTTCCTGAAAAATAACCACCATTATCTGAAAGGAGTGTACCATGCGTTTTAACGTCAAAGCGATGGCACTGACGGCCGCCATCTTCTGTGGAGGCGCCGTCCTCTTGGTGACCTGGTGGCTCATCATCCTCGGGCACGGCGGCACCGAGTTCATCCTCAGCCGCGCCTATCCCGGTTACGCCGTCACGCCGCTGGGCAGCCTGATCGGCCTGGTCTGGGGATTCGTCGACGGTCTGATCTGCGGAGCCATCTTCGCCTGGCTGTACAACCTCTTTGCTCCGAAGGAGGCGGCTTAATATCGCGCTATGTGCTGGCAGACAAACCGTCTGCCATTTTTTTTATTTATATATAGCCCAGGTTCACACCGGCGGTAGCATAGCACAACAGAAAGTAGTCTACTTAAAATGATATCAAGAGGAAAATGGAAACCACAAAACAACGCGCGCTGATTGGTTTTATCATCGCTGCCATGTATATAATAATAATATTAACCATACCGCACCAGGCACCAGGCCCCCGAGGTACTGATAATGATTTTACCCTGATGTATTACCCGT
Organism: candidate division LCP-89 bacterium; assembly: GCA_025774735.1. The sequence goes on from JALGZU010000035.1 coordinate 10,935, forward strand.
CCCTGATGGACTTTAAACAGGACTTGAGGATTGATCATGCTTATAATACTCACGGCTTTACCTACTATTTTGCACTGGTCATCGTAAGTGCACTGATCCCCGATGATATGGATATTCCCGGATGGGATATTTTCATCTCCGCGAGAATTATTTCAGCACTATCCAGTGGAATTGTTTTATTTCTGCTCGTTTTATGGATTGGCATCGTTCCAGGTGTGATTGCAGCCCTGTTGGTTGCTATCAATCCATTATTCCTAAACTATGCCTACCATCTGGGAACCGATCAACTCGGTATTGCACTATGCATAACCAGTGTCTACCTCTTATCCAGGGGGTGTAGATCCTGCTACCTCTTGAGTGGCTTATTGTTCGGTTTGGCAGTCTGCGTGCGATATGAGTTCTTGATTGTTGTGATAGTGGCAGTAGTATATTTAGGATGGAAAAAGAGACTAATCCTTTTCATTGTTCCCCTGGTGGCTCTTCTCGTTCTCAATTTCATCATCGTTGATTTGCCCGGAGGTTTTGACGTTTTACCTTATAAATATTTCGGCAGAGGTATTGTCGGTCGAGATCATTTTGACCACTCAGAATATGATAATCTTTTTAAGATTCTTACAACCTCTCCTTTAAGGTTAATTCAAGTATACGTTCACGATTTGGCTCAGGTATTCATTGATTTGTGTGGAGGCATCGTTCTGGCTCCCTGTATTATAGGATTTCTTTTTGCTGTTTGGAAAAATAGGTATTACGCCTTAATAGGATTAGCTTTCCTCTTGCATATTCTATATGTGAATGCCCTTTTACCTCCCTCAACGAGATTACTTTTACTGGAAATAGTAGGTGTTACTGCAATTGGTTTCATTTCCATACGGCGACACCTGATTGAAACGTCAATTTATAAACGATGGATTGTCCTTTTATGCCTGTTTGCCCCTTTTCTTATAGGGTATACTCAACAATCGTTCTTTACCTTCACAGGGAACTATTCAGATCCTGGAGATCATCTTCTGGAATTGCGAGAATTTATTAAACCGGGATCGCGAATCATGTCAATCCACAGGGGGGCCGCCTTTATAACAGGAAGTGAATGGATCATGTGGCCGGAGGATATAGAAAATATATACCAGTATTGCACCGAAAATAAGATTGATTTTGTCGTCTGGTCTAATGAATATGAAGCCAAATATCGTTCCGATTGGAAAAGTACCTTCGACGATCCGGAAAATGCGTATCCTGAGTTTATTATTGTGGATGAGGTTTCTGGAGTCGGATCGTTATTTAGAGTAAGTTTGAAGAACGACGGCGAAGTACTTCAAGATAGTGTTGCTAATGTTGAATAAAATCAGTCAAGTAGTATTGACCTGCTTCAAGCAACAGAGTTTAGGTTTGCATATTTCAGATATATGGTATGTAAGTTTATGAGTAGCAACATTGGCTTAAGCAGCAGTAAATAATTTCAATTGCTACAAAGTGATAACTCGAGGTATTGCATTTCCCCAGCGGTCAGGAGTCCCCTCCTGACCGCTTTCCACATTCGAAGGTCAAATCCCAAAACTTTGTCGCTTTTGTTTTCCACTTTGCATTTTCCATTTTACATTGAGTCATCAGACTCCTAACTTCCTTTTCCCCTCCTTTTTGGTGATATACCCCTTCTCGACCATCCCGTCGACGGTTTTAAAGTGAATGTCCTCGGCCTGAGCGCGCTCTAACAGGAACGGGTCCTGGTTCGGCGCGAAGACATGCTTCGCCTGAGCCTTGCAGCCTCGCAGTTTCAGCTCCGTGTTGCGCAGCCAGTCCGCCAGCGCCGTCCCCGACGCCTGGATGGAATCGACCTCCTGCATGAGTAAATTGTACTGGGCGCCCACCCAGTTCTGCGTGGTGCCGTGCGACCGACCCAGCACCCAGGGGAAGAGCTTCAGCGCGGTGATAACGTCCTCCAGAACCTGTTCCCGGTTGACCTTCCAGGTGAAGCTGCGCCCCTTCTCGCCGCCGATCACCGTCACCTCGACGTCTGACCAGGTGAAGAGGTTCTGGTCGGCTTCCAGCGATTTGAACTGGTCCACCGTCTGGTCGAAGTAGTTGTTGATGCGGGCGAGGTACTCCTCTTCGTTCTCGTTTTCGAAAGCTTGAGGCGGGGTGATTTTCACCTGCAGGCGAGGCGTGCCGGCGTTGTGGCTGGAGCGGGCCATGTCTTCTAAGAGCTTCTGTTCAATTTCCAGGACGAAGGGCACGGTCGCCAGCGGTTCGATGCCCGCCGGATTGGAGACGTCCAGGCCGAGGGTGGTGTAGAAGGTTCGTTCGGGATTCAGCGGCCGTTCGGAACCGTCTTCCTCCTCGTAAGTTGCCTTCCAGCGTCCCGACCGCTCCCAGTGCACCTTGAACGGATCCAGCGTGCGGAAGTAGTCGATGCCCGAACCGTCCGGCTGGAGCACCAGTTCGCCGCAGAAGCGCCCCAGTGTGAAGAGCTCCAGGAACAGGGCATCCGTCAGCCGGGCGATGCCCTTATTGCGATGGTAGGGATTTTCCAGGATGCGGCTGTCCAGGTGATCCAGGATCTCCTGCGCCCGCTTGATCTCGGCTTCCGAACCGGTGATTTCCACCGATTGCGGCGTGCTGCAGAGCCGCGCCCAGGCCCAGACCGCCGCCGACACGATGGGGATGGTGTCACGGAGATAACGGTAGAGCGACGCCCGGCCGCTGGGGATGTGAGTGGTCAATCCCCAGGCGCCGCCCGGAGACGACCGCCGGAACGCCTGCCACGCCGAGAAACCGGGCACTTGAGTGGTGTACCGGGTGCCTCTGGCTCGTGCAGCGGGGAGGGGTGTGATGAGCGGGCGGGGCTCTTCGGGATTGTTTTCCTGACGCTTCTTGGTTTTCCAGAACATGGTTGACCTCCGTTTCTATGATTCTTAGTGACTTGAAAAATTTTATGAAATCTCTTCCGGGGACTTGACTTTTGGGGAAAAGTGTTTTATATTGTGGGTACCGGGAGTGTCTGCTTGGGGTCGGTACGTGTGCCGTCAGGTCTCCGTACCTGACGGTAAGAGGCGACGATTTGCAGGCTATAGTTATAAATGGGAGGTTAAAATGTCCCTGCGGAGACCGATGAGGATCGTCCTGGTGGGG
>JALGZU010000036.1 GCA_025774735.1 candidate division LCP-89 bacterium
CATCTTGACATACCCTCCCAGAGGAATCCAGGAGAGGACGTACTCCGTTTCGCCCACCTTTTTGGAAATCATTTTGGGGGGAAATCCCAGCGAGAAGGTCTCCACCCGGATGCCTACCATCTTGGCGGCGAGGAAATGGCCCAGTTCGTGAACGAAGATGATGATGCCGATGACGACGATGAAGGCAAGCAGAGTTAAGATCATGACCAAATCCTTACACCAGTATATCCAGTCTCAGTTGTTCGCGCGTCCACTCCCGAGCCCAGCGATCCATCTCAATGATGGAGTTCAGATCGTGCTCGGAGGGAGGTTTAAATGCATCCATGGCAGCTTCAATGAGCAGAGGTATCTTAGTAAATGTGATCCTGTGGGACAGGAAAGCGTCTACGGCTATTTCGTTGGCTGCATTCAGAACCGTGGGATAGCCGTTCCCGGCTTCCAGGGAAGCGAAGGCGAGCTTCAGGCAGGGGAAGCGTTCCAGATCGGGAGCTTCAAAATCGAGTGACCCGATTGTCGCCAGATCATTTTGCACAAATTCGGCTGGCTGGCGGTCGGGATAGGTCAGTGCGTATTGTATAGGGATGCGCATATCCGGCATTGAAAGCTGGGCCTTCAAAGATCCGTCGATGAATTCCACCAGGGAGTGTACTACCGATTGAGGATGGATGACAACCTGGATTCTATCCGGGGGCAGACTGAAGAGATAGTGGGCTTCGATCACCTCCAATCCCTTGTTCATCATGGTGGCGCTGTCAATGGTGATTTTCTGTCCCATTTCCCAATTCGGATGCTTGAGGGCTTCCTCCGGCGTTAACTCAGCGAAGCGGTCATAAGGTGTCCTCAAAAAAGGTCCACCGGATGCCGTCAGAATCAGCAACCCAACCTGATTCGGGTTTTCACCCCGAAGACATTGCAAAACCGCGGAATGTTCTGAATCGATGGGAATCAGCAATCCCTCACTCCCGGAGGCTGCCTCCATCACCAACGATCCCGCCATAACGATACTCTCCTTGTTGGCCAGAGCGACCACTTTGTCCGCCTGGAGAGCCGCCAACGTAGCCCGTAGCCCGACGGCGCCGACGAGTGCATTGACCACGACGTCAACCTCGGGATCCTGAGCAAGTTCGACGAGGGTGTCATCTCCGGCAAAGAGAGCCACCTCTTCAGCGCCCGTCAAGCGGCGCAGCTCTTCAGACACTCCATCATTCCCACCGATCGCCAGTTGCCGGGGATGATAAAGTCGTGCCTGTTCCGCCAGTTTCTCAACCTGCGTTTTGGCGGCGAGACTGTGCACACGATAGTCGTCCCCAAGCTGAGCAATGACGTCAAGGGTATTCTGGCCGATGGAGCCCGTCGATCCAAGTATCGCGATGTTTTTCATGTTAATTATATTAATACGTCCTATTCATCACCGGAGGCTGAAGGCTATACCAGCAGTTATCAGCGGGTATTCGCTGAAGGTGTAATCGGCAAAGACTTTCATAAAGGGAAAGGGAGACATGTTTGCGCCGAGTACAAATCTATTGGTTTCCGCATCAATGTCTTTGTCAACGGGTACTTCATTATAAAAGGGCGGAAAGAGATCGGGTTCGAGATACGTGTAATTGAAGTTCATGGTCGTCTTATCATATCCCCAGCCCGCATAGGGTGTAATCAAAACGAAGTCCTTTGATACAATTACGCCAAAACTGAAGTGTTTCGAACTTATCTCATCACCGGCCTCAAACTTCTGATACGCGACCATCAGAGAAAGATCAGGAAAACCGGGGATTGGTACATACGGTTTGAGATTCTTCTTTGCCCCGATACCGAACAGAGACAGGTTTTCATCCTGGAAGGGAAATCCTGACAAACGCAACATGACTTCAAAATCCAGAGGCAATCCCACGGATGCCTGTAGAAACGGCACGATGAATTCCCCGGGAACATCAGATGTATCAACGATCGCGCTCTCTCCACCGGGAATGGGAAAAACTATTACACAACCACTTATATCCAATCCTAAAACACCGTGAGTCTCTGCAGTATGATAGAGACCACCATTAGTACTCATTCCGAACATTTCAACCAGTGGCGGACCCTCCGCATCAAGGTCTTCGGGTGAAAAGAATTGTAAGGCATCAAAAAGATTGAGGTCCTGTGCCCAAATCGCAGGGGCGGCGAACAAAATTGAGACTCCAAGTGCAATCACAGCCATGCGCTTCATGATACCTCCGGAATTTGATTTACGGTTATGCACCACATGTCTTTTCGATTTTCAATCTCTTCGGACTCTTCGTCGTTCACAGATCTAACTTCCCAGTCCAACTCCCATCGTCGGCTAAATTCACGGAATATCTCCTGACGCAGTTCCGACTCCGATACGCTACTCTCTTCCTGAGCGAACGCCATAGTACCGGTGACGTCTGCATCAACGGAGAGATCCAGGAGTTCAGATAAATCCAGATCGCTTCTCCGCATCAGGATGGATCCGTGCTGTAGCAGCACACCGGGCAGAAACCGCTGTGCCGATCCGATCCACTTTCGACCATTCAGCTGAACCTCCCACCGGGAGATGCTGTCAAAGCAGAGCGGGCTGCCGCCCTTGTGTGATCCAGGTGACGGGTGATTGCGGCTTCCTGTACGGGCCAGTTGCGCGTTTAATCCCAACTGCTCGGCAGCGTTGACGAAGACACTCCCGATCTCCTTCAGCATCCCGCTACGCTCATGTCTGTAAACCGGATGCCCATCTGGGACGCACAGGCAGTATGTCAATTCACGGTCGTGGAGAACGGCCCTTCCGCCCGTCGGCCGCCTGACGATCGGAACTTCCCTCTCCAGAAAACGCTCGACCTGATGCGGGGAGAGTTTTTGATGATAACCGAGTGACAACGTGGCCGTGTCCCACGCATAGAAGCGGAGCAGCGGACGTCCCGTCTGATTCGCCAGATCGGCGCAAAAAAGATCGGCCGCCATGTTATAGGCGCCGTTGCGGGCGCCATCCAGAATCAGCCGCCCGGTCACTCTTTCAGATGATGCCCCGTTCACTTGCTTCAATGAAGTCGATGATGTGCTGCAAGTCTTCGTTGATCTCCATCTCGTTGCGCACCCGTTCGATCCCCTGGGAGATATTCAATTCTGACAGGTAGATCAAGCGGTAGGCATTTTTGATCAAAGCAATTCGTTCCGCATTGAAATCCCGCCGCTTGAGCCCCACGGCATTCAAACCGGCATAGCGCAGCGGTTCGTAAGCAGCGAGCACGAACGGTGGGACGTCTTTCGGTACCCGGGTTCCGCCCGCGATGAACGCATGCCTGCCGATACGCACAAACTGGTGAATGGGCACAATGCCACCGATGATGACGTAATCCTGTAGAACCACGTGCCCCGCCAGGGTCACCACGTTAGCAAGGATGACGTTATTTCCTAGAACGCAGTCGTGGGCGACATGGGAGTACGCCATCAGGAAACAATTGTTCCCGACCACTGTGGTTCCGGAATCTACGGTACCGCGGTGAATCGTGACGAATTCACGCACGATGGTCCCGTCCCCGACGACAGCGGTGGAGGATTCGCCTTTAAACTTCAAATCCTGTGGAATCATTCCGATAACGGCGCCGTTGAACACCTGCACGTTCTTTCCCAGCCGTGCGCCGCTCGATAGCGTTGCTCGAGGCCCGATCTTACTCCCGGAATCTATCTGTACGTCGGCTTCGATGATGGCGAATGGACCGACTTCCACGTCGTCCGCCAGCTCAGCCGATCCGTCCACGATGGCGGTTGGATGAATGTTCACATGTCCTCCTTATCGCGCACCAGCGCCGACATGACGGCTTCTGCAACGACGGTATCTTCGACATAAGCCTTGCCGATCATGCGGCAAATGCCACGGCGGTAGAATTCCATTTCGACCTGGAGCCGCAGTTGATCGCCGGGAAGCACCGGTTTGCGAAAACGCACCTTGTCCAGCCCGGTGAAGAAGACCAGCTTGGTTTCGGGATCATCGACGGAATTCAACAACAGCACACCGCCAGCCTGCCCTAAGGACTCGATGACCAGCACCCCCGGCATGATCGGATAACCGGGAAAGTGCCCCTGGAAAAATGATTCGTTGATGGTGACCGACTTGATCGCCGTTACCCTCTCGCCCGGAGACAGGTCCAGAATCTTATCTACCAGCAGCATGGGGTAACGATGCGGTAATATCCGCTCGATGGCCGAAGAATCGAAGATGATGTCCGCTGACGTCTTGCCCTTGTAGGTCCGTATGATCTGCTTTTTTTCGTACTCTTTGCGGATCATCCGCACCAGTTCCACGTGAGCAGCATGGCCTGCTCGAGCGGCGAGAACGTGCCCCTGGATCGGAAAACCGAGTAGGGCGAGATCGCCGATCAGGTCGACCAGTTTATGGCGTACTGGCTCGTTGTAATAGCGAAGTTCCCGACCGTCCAATATGCCGTTGTCACCTCGAATAACCGATGATTTCAGCCCGAACAGGGATTTTAGCCGGTCAAACTCGGAATCTTCCACGTCACGATCGACGATCACGACTGCATTTTCCAGATTCCCACCCTTGATCAGACCCTGATCCTTCAGCATTTCAACTTCGGACAGAAAGCAGAACGTCCGTGCCCCGGCGAAGTCCTTGACGAATTCTTCCTGGAGATCGTACAGGGACGTGTACTGGGTTCCGAGGGCGGGATTTTTATAGTCCACCATGTAGGTGACCCTGAAGGTGGGCGCAGGCACCACGACCAGATCTATCCCCTGCTCCTCGTTGTGGTAGATTAGAGTCCTGTCGATTTCTAGATATTCCTTCGGTGCATTCTGTTCCTCAAAACCAACCTTTGTCAAAGCTTCGACGAAAGGTGTCGCTGATCCGTCTCCGACTGGCGGTTCACCAGCGGTAAGGTCGATCAAGACGTTATCAATTTCCAGACCCGCCAGAGCCGCCAAGACATGTTCGACGGTGTGGATGGTCATGCTATCCTGTCCGATAATGGTCCCGCGGGAAATATCCACGACGTTGTCAATGACGGCGGGAATAGGATGGGCATTGGCTATATCCAACCGCTTGAACTGGATACCGTGGCCTTCCGGCGCCGGATGAAACGTCAAGGAGCAGGGTTCTCCGGTATGCAGACCGATACCGGAATACGATATGGACCCCTTTATGGTGCGTTGTTTCTTGACCATCTCATTTCTCGTTCAGTTTTGACTGCAACGATTCAATCTCCTTCTCCAGGCAATCGATCCGTTTGGCCATTTCCGGCAGTTTCTTCTGTAATGCCTGGATTGTAAGCTCTTCCCGGTGCGGTTTAGCAGGGTAGCCCGAAATCTTGCTTCCTTCCGGGTAGGTCTTGGATACGCCGGATTGGGCACCAACCATGGATCTGTTACCTAACTTGATATGACCGACAAATCCGACCTGACCTCCGATCATGCACCCCTCACCGATCTCCGTGGATCCGGATACGCCGGTCTGAGCGGCCACGACCGTATTCTTCTTGATGACGACATTGTGAGCGATCTGGATCAGGTTGTCCAGTTTGGCGCCTGCTTCAATGCGGGTGGCGCCAAGAGTGGCCCGGTCGAGCGTGCATCCGGCGCCGATTTCGACGTCATCCTCGATGATGACCGTGCCGACCTGCGGCACTTTTACGTAATCCCCGTCTTCCCTGGGAGCAAATCCGAAACCCTCAGAACCGATCACCGAGTTATCCTGAATTGTGACGCGCCGGCCGATCTGAATCCCTGAGCGAATGGATATGCCGGCGTGCAGCTTGGTGTCATCGCCAATTCGAACGTGATTGCCGATATTCACCCCGGGGTAGATCGTGACGTTATCACCCAGAGTACAGTCGTCTCCGATCACAACCAGCGCTCCTATGCGGATATTCGTACCGAGCTCGGAACGTTCGCTGACAACCGCGGTCGGATGAATGCCGGCAACCGGCGGAACTTCCGGAGGATAAAAAACCGTCAGAAGATGGGCAAAAGCGCGGTACGGATCGGGCACACGGATGACGGTTCGTGCAGGCACTTTTTGCCGTTCGGACACCAGAACAACGGAAGCGGAGGTCGATTCCAGAAACCGCTCATATTTCGGATTGGCCAAAAAGGTAAGCTCACCGGAACGAGCATCCTCAATCTTGGCTATTCCGGTGATGAGTAGATCGGGATCGCCCTCCAGCCTACCGTTCAGCATCTTCGCCAAATCGGACGCAGTGTAGGTCATCCTCTTCTCCTAATCGTTCAGATCCTCGAGAACCAGATCCGTCATGTCATAATCATCCTTGGCATAGACGATATTGCCGACGGCGGCATCGAAGATGATGTCGTAATCTCCCTCTTCCCCCAGTTTCTGGATGACCGCGTTCACCTTGTCGATAAGAGGCTTGGTTAATTCCTGATTCCGTTGATACAGCCGGCCGGTATCACCCCAGATTTCCTGCTGGAAACGCTGGTATTCCAGGTATTTCGCCTGGATTTCCTGCATCCGTTCCGCTTTCTTCTCTTCGGAGACCAGGAGACTTTGATTCTCAAATTCTTCTTCCAGGGCAGTGATCTCCAGCTCCATCTGCTTCGCCTCGTCCACCCATTGTTTCTGTTCCTCATCCAGGGTCCGCTGCGCTTCAACGGATTCTTGAAATTCTGACAGAATTCTCTGCGAGTGAATATATCCGATCTTGAGCTCTTTGGCAAAGGCGGAGCCGCTCATCACAAACAGGGCGATCAGGATCACCCAATACCTGCTGAACATAGGGACCTCATCTTTCAATTTATAGGATTTTTAAATTGTGTTATCATTATTTCAACTAACGAAATGGTGTTAGAACCCACGGCCGAACTGGAAGTGCGGAATCCACTCGCCGTGTCTCTCACCGGTCATCGGATTAAAGTAATCAAGACCGTATCCGTAATCGAGGCCGATCAGCCCGATCATGGGCATGTAAAGCCTGACACCCAATCCGACGGAACGGCGCAAGTCGAAGACGTCCGTGCTCTCCAGATTGTACCACACGTTCCCCGCCTCGGCAAATCCAAGCAGAAAGATGGTGGGATTCATGACCACCGGCAGGCGTAGCTCGAGCGACTGTTTGAACATGGTTCTGCCGCCAGCGGCGTATCCTCCGCTCTGGGGACCGACCAGGCGTTCATCGTACCCTCGAAGGGGCACTCCCAGGGAGAGCCCGGAGCCTCCCATGAAAAAATGCTCGATGTAGGGCACAGCCTGCGGATCGTTCGTAAGTTCTGAAACCAGGCCCATTTCGGTATCCGAATAGAGAACCAGGGATCCCAGCACAGGCGTGTACCACTCCGACGTGAAGATATGCTTGTGGTACTGATCGTCACCGCCGAACGGTCCTCCAGTCAGCTCCAGCGAGTACCGGTTAACTGATCCGGTGGTCGGAAATTCGGGGTTATCGCGCGAGTCACGAGTCAAAATGGTTGTAACGCCTGAAGAGAGGCGCGGTTCGTCTTCCACAAGCCCGCGCGGGTTCGTAGCTGCGAAACTGGGGGTAAAGTTCGAGTACATGGCGCGTTCAAGGCGGTAAATCCAGTCGATCCTGAAGTAATCATCCGGCCAGCGAAGCCTCCGCCCTACTCGGAGTGACGTGCCGACAATATATTCATCGAATCCGTAATAACTGCCGCCGCGGCGGGTATCGAAAAAGGTCAATCCAACCAGCGTCGGTGTGTCGAAAAGCCAGGGTTCAGTCAAACTCACCGAGAAAGTTCGATAGATTTTCCCGAACTGCCAGTCAAGGCTGAACCGCTTTCCGGTGCCGAACAAGTTGGGCATGGTGAAACCTAACGACCCGATCATACCATCCCGCTCCGAATATCCTGCCGACATCTGTACCTGGTCAGTGGATTTCTCTTCAACCTTGAAAAAAAGGTCCACTTCCTGGTCGTTGACCGGTTGAACATCCGGGATGATATTAGAAAAATAATTCAGAATTGTAACATCCCGAGCAGATCTCCTCAGCTTGGTAACGTTGAAGGTTTCCCCCGGGTCGAGCACGAACTCCCGGCGGATTACCTTCTCACGGGTTTTCGTATTACCCTCGATGAGGATACGCCTTACCTTGAATTCGTTGCCTTCGAAAACCTTGAAGTGTACGTTCACGGTATCATCTCCCGAGGGGATTTCTACAGGAGAAACGTTGGCGTATATATACCCTCGGTCGTAATACAGATTGGTGAGGTTTTCTCGAACGCTGATGTCCAGCTCCTCCTTGTTGTATATGTCGCCGTTGGCGAACAGGAGCTGTTCCTTCAGCTTATCAGCTTCGTAGAGAGTGTTACCCGAAAAGGTCAAGTCACCAAAGAAGTACTGATTGCCTTCATCCAGCCAGATATCCAGGAAAAGGTAACGTTTGTCGTCACTGTAGTGTACGGAATCGGTCACCACCACGGCATCACGGAAACCATGGTTCTTATATTGGTCGATAACGGTTTTCAAATCCTCCTGAAATTTCTCCTCGTTATACTCACCCGACCGGAAGATCCCTTTCTGCTTCGTATCCTTCATCCGACCCCGCAATTTACCGGAGGTGAAAGGATCGTCGGGAAAGATCCAATCAACTGTCCAGGAGACCAGCGATATGGGAAATCCCACCTTCTTTTTCTCGTGAACCTCATTGCCGTGGAAACTTATCTCTTTGATCTTGACTTTCATCCCTTCGTTAATATCCACGTGGAGCGTCTCTCTTCCCGTCTCCTCGTTGAGGGTCGTCTCTGTTTCCACCTGCGCCAACAGGTAGCCCTTCTCCGCATAAGCATCGAGTAGCTTGTTTCGAGCCGACATCACTTGATCCGGCCGCAGGATTTGCCCGGGATAGAAATCCAATACTGTTTCGATTTCATCCTTCTTCAACTTTTTGTTGCCCGAAACCTCGATCGATTCCAGGCGGGGATATTCAGTGATAAGGACCTTTAGAAATACACCCGCGGGCAGCTCTCGTTCCAAGACGATCTGGATGTCCGAAAAAAGACCCAGTTGCCAGATCTGCTTGATGGCCATCTGGATATCGTCACCGCTGATCTCCGTACCGACAATGAGGCCTGAGTTGGCTCGGATCAAGCCTTCGTCAGCGGTCTCGTTCCCTTCCACGGAAATCCCCAGCAGGCGTACGTTTCCGGATTGTGAATAGGCCATGGATGCAGCCATGAAAATAGTAGTGAGAATTAAGATGGCTTTGTGTTTTCGCATCGTTCGGGATTATATTTTATTCAAACAAATAAGTTAATTAAAATGTTGATTATAATAAAGTGAAAAATTCCTTATTCCTCGATTAAAAGATGAACGAATAGCGCATGAGCAACTCCTGATCGGTGAGATCTTCCAGGGTGTCGTATTCGTATCTGTAGTTGAGAACCAGGTTATCGGAGAACTCTCGGATCCGGTATTCGAGGCTCCACTTGTGGAGGAAGCCGTATCGCCGCTCTTCCCTGGCATCAATACCGGTGTCCCAGCGGCCGGTATAAGATACGAACAGGTCATTCCCAATATACTTCCCGACTGAAACCTGGGATTGGCGCAGTAGGTAAGCACCCCAGTCTTCCTGTCCCACCGGCCCCGTATCAAGTCCGAGAAATTGGGTCTCAAAAAAATGTTGTGCAAAGGTCGGCTGTAAACGGATGACGTCCATCCGCAGGACGGTCTCTAGTTCTCTCTCAATTGGCCGGAGGAGCCGCCGCAGAACAGCGTCTGATATAATCTGCCCCGAAATCGAGGTCATTTTATCCTGTATCTGCTCAGGAGAGTAACCCATGGCAGCCAGAATCTGTTCCTGGGAAGAGCCTGCATCATCCTCAATAATGAAAATGAAATCGCCCCAACGCCCTCTTTTGACGCGCTCTCCCGTGACGGGATCGACTACATACAGGGTCAGATAGACGTTTCTAGTCTGACCGAGGGAATCGAGGTAGATCGCCTGCCCGCGACCCTCGACCCAGGGCAAGGGATCATGCAAGTCGAACTCAACACCGAACCGGTCGACGGTGAACTTCATATCGAGGTAGTCTATCGTTCCCCGAGTCGAGATCAGGCTCCCCAACATTCTGAAATCTTCCTGTACAAAGCTCCCCTGCAATTTCAGACTACTGCGCCCGGGATTAATATTCAGGTTAACGTCAACGGTAGTGAAAAGATCAGATACACCCTCAAGAAGTACGGTTTCTGAGGCTGTGCGCAGCTCCTTGGCATAGCGGTTATCGCGTTCCGGTACGATATCCACATCCCAGCGAACGGATGCAAGAACGGATAAAACGCTTTTTATAAACCTGGATGGCTCCCGCCTGGCGGGAGGAAATGGGTAGGTTAAAATGGTACCAGCCACCCTCAGCTTACCGCGAAACAAGGGCTTTTGTACTGGCCCGGCAAAGAGAAAGTAGTAGGCGTCGTCCTTTCCTTCGAATTTGATGTACCCCTTTACGCCAGGAGGCATCAGCGAAGGAATGCGGGCGTAAAGTCCGCGTCCCTGCGTCTCCAGGGTGATCACACCGAGGTCAATGTTAACGGACGGAAAAGAGAGGTGTTCGAGTTCATCCCCACTATTCTCATCGATAAAAAAGTTGCCGAATCGGAAATGCTGGTGGCTGACTTCCCCGCTCAAATTATCTATGAGTAATTTCCCCTCCTCCAAGCGTAGGTTTGCATACAGTCCCCGGATTTCATCCACTACGTCCGAAAACTTCATGACACCATCCTGGATATCCATGCGGGCTCTCTCCAGCGCAATTCTACCATCCCGCTCGACCAGTTCCAGCTGTAAACGGCCCTGCCCCTGGGAAACCGCAATGGCCCTATCGAGAAGACTGGGGATCTTCAAGACATTCCCATCCAGAGATAAATTAAGGGCGAGTGGGCTTTTGCCAAAAGGCAAGATCCCTTCACCGGTCAAAATCAGATCCGGAGCCTGAACGATACGAAATTCCGTCAATGCCAGGTCATAGCTGGTAGAGGAATCCAGCATCGCCCGGGCGGTCAGGTGTTGAAAAGGCAATTTATGGATGCGACCCTGTGGCATAAACAGCTCGAAGAATATTTCCGGTTGTTCGAAAGTTCCTCGTATGGAAGCATCCACGGTAACTGGCCCACTGATGTTTAGCGGATTGATCCCTAAAAACTCAAGAAAGTCCTGTACATCAGCGCCTTGCGATAAAATCGTTAAATCGAGGTTATGATCAATCGTCTCTGCACGTCCAGCCATCCGGACCAGGCTCTGTACGCTCCGCCCAAGGTTACATTCGGTGATTGTGATGAAGTTGTTTTCGAGTTCAGCGGAAAAGACTGCCCACAGGTCCGATTGATCCCGGTAGTGCCCCCGCGAAGCATACAGGTTCAAAGAGGCACGAGGATCGTCCAGAGACCCATAAATCTCAACGCGACCATCCAGCACTCCGCCCACGCGCTCCGCCCATTCCGGCGATATCAGCTGTATCCCACGGGAGACATCCCAGTTCGATATACGCAGTTCGGTAAAGCCGATTTCCCGGGAGTGGAAGTCCACCATTCCCTGCGCGTATATCGCCGCATCCAGTTCAAGTTCCCGCAGTATCAAAGTACCTTTAGACCAGTTGAAATCAACCGACCCTTCGAGGATTGGGCCACTACCTTGTTGAAATTGCATTGGCCCGGTGTAGGTGAGTCCCTTCTCGGGCTCGGACACAACAGATCCTTCGAACCGGAATTTTGAAGGACCACCACCGTAAAACACCTCGAGTTTCGTAGTTGCCTGCTTGCGGGTTCCGGTTAGCTCACCGCTCAAACGGATATCCTCCAACCTGTCCCATTCTTCTCCTTGAACCAGGTTTCTGATAATGGGTAGCGGCTCATCAAACTTTAGGACAAAATTCTCCTCAGCGAAGATGTCATTGGCGATCACGTCGAAAACGGAGCGCCTTGAAGGGATGTGGATGTGTGTGTTCAACTGCTGGCCGGTCTCTGAATAGGAAGCCTCGATGGCGAGCGAATCGCTCGGTCCCGTATCTGCCAGCCACCACCCTGTCAGCGTATGAAATTCGTTGGTACCATCAAGCTGGAAATCGAGGATTCCTGACCTGGAAACCGACAACCCGGGCAGAACGCCGCGCCATTGGAATGCACCGTGGTAACCGGGTCTCTGTGGATCAACTGTTAAAACTCCGGAACAATCAATGTCACCGGATGGCAACCGTGCCGACAGGTTAGTCAACCTCAATTTCTCTTTACTGAATTCTGTCGATAATTGTAGACCTTCGAAGGTGTCCAGACTGGTGTTCAATTGATGCAAATGACCCGTCAGCTGAAACAGCGGATTAAGTGGCTTCCCTTCAATCTCAACCTTAAGTTGCACGCTACCAGTAGGCGCGATTCCCCATGCGTCAGGTAACCAGCTCTGAAGACGATGCGTATCCTGTGATCTCCCGGTTAGAAGAAAATTTAAAGCTGGCGTGCGTAGATCGTGTATTTCCCCCTGAAATGTCCACTCTTCCATAATACCGGAAGCCTTGGTACGGGGTACCTGAAGCTCCCAATCCCCCAAGAATATCGCCAGTGAATCAAAATGTATCAGTTCGTGTTCTGTATCCTGAAAAATCAGATTATTGAGGTTGATTTCGCCCTCTAAACCACTGCGATCAGCATCTGCCCACAGTCGAAGATCCGTATCGAGCCGACTGAGACTCAGGGTCAGAGAATCCGGCAAACCCTGTTTCTCCCCCAACAGCAGGTCTTCATAGGCTGCGGTGAAGTATGATTCCAGGATGCGCCTATTCCCGTCGACAAGGATGCTTAGTATCGTTTGCGTTGAATTGCCGTTAATGGGGCCATCCTGTAGGCGCCCTTTCAGGACACCCCGTTCAGTAGACACCAGGCCGCCGTTGAGGTTCTGCAGTGATAGTAATGGACTTCCAGTCGGGCGTAGCAGATGTATCGATCCGAAGGAGACATCGATTAACGGAATCCAGAAATGGGCTGGGATTTGATCGATAAAATTCCAGCCCAAGCTGGGGCCGTTGTTCGTTGTAATCTCACTGGAATCGGCTGGTAGGATCTGATAAGAGAGCTTCGGCGCCCGTAGAGTGATCGATTCGACAGATTTGACAACATTAAACCGCTGTTTGATCAGCCGTGCTATGCTGAATTTGATGTTGGCGTACTCAATCTGCAGTCTGATCGAGCCCCTACGGTCGACAATCTGCAGATCGTGCAGTTTTAAGGCGAGGAATCCTGGATTTGCCCGCTTCAAGGTTACCGTACCAGAAAAGGAGCGGCCGAACTGATCGATGATCAGATGTGTGAGGTAACGGTCAACATGCAGGAAAGGCCAAATCAGTATACCGATGAGGATCAACAGCAGGAGTGCTAGGGAGATGTAAAGAAGGTAGGCACGAATACTCATGGAACGAATATCCCATCGGGATCCAGCTCTTTGCAGAGATTGGCGAAAATCCAGTGATTGGGTGAATCCTCATGGTCACAGCTTTGTTGAGGCTCCACAGCCTGACCGAGTCCAGGCATTTTCTCGAGATTGAATGTCAGTTGGGTCAATACTCCAAATCTACCGGACGTCCCCACAAGAAAAGTCCAGTAATCATAACCGGCGACGTTTTTAATGGCTGAGCTGCCGTAGCTGAGGTGACGTCCCATAGGA
>JALGZU010000343.1 GCA_025774735.1 candidate division LCP-89 bacterium
AGTTTCACCTACGATGATATACGGGCTCCCAGCAGGCGTCCAACGCTGGCTGCCAATATTCCCCGAGATATACGTTTGCCCCTGCGCGATTGCCGGAAGAAGGAGAATCATCGCAACAGTAATAAGTGTAAGAGTTTTCATGTTTACCGCCCCGTAAGCCACCTGAAGAAACAGCGTAAATCGAAAGGTGAACCGCAATATTCAGGATCTGTACCTTTAATATAACACATCCTTAGCAGTTTGTCAAGCATTAAGTAAAATCCACCAAAATATTTTACCGTTGAAGTAAAAAAGGCGGGATAAAAATCCCGCCTTACGATTGCGATTTGCTGCAACATGCCGCGCCAGGTCGCGAAGCACCTGGCGGAAAAAGTGACAACGTCACTTCATCAGCACCATCTTCTTCACCGAGGTGAAGTCGCCCGCCTCGAGGCGGTAGAAGTAGAGGCCTGATGCAAGATCCGATGCATCCCAGGTGACAGTATGGATGCTGGCTTCCCGCATGCCGTTGATCAGTTCGGTAACCACTCTGCCCTGCAGGTCGAAGACGGCCAGTGTCACGTGGGACGCTTCCGGCAGGCTGAAGCCGATCGAAGTCAACGGGTTGAACGGATTGGGGTAGTTCTGTTCCAGCGAGTACTCGCCAGGAACCACCGCATCATTTGCACCCGTTATCCATGTTTCGAACGATTCGCCGTAGTTATTCCAGTCGCCTACGGGCGCACCGTCGCCGGTGGCCAGCTTTTCGAACGGGAAGGCGTCGCTGTCCAGGACCAGGTCAGGATAGGTGCCCACATAGGCGTTGTAGCTGTACATGCCCATGGGAGCAGCTTCGGGGACTTCCTGGGTGCGGTCCCGGTTACCAAGGAATCCGGCCGGCATGGTTAGATTGACCGGTCCGAGGACCGGGCCGTAGGGAGACCCATTCGGCAGCGTCACGTCACACCAGACGTCGGCGACCACCTGGATGGCTCCGTTATTGGCGAGGGCGATGTTGAAGTCAAAGCTGCCGCCGGATGCCGGAATCTGAATCGGAGTGCCATAAGGGGTGAGAGTGACATCCAGGTCGGGAGCTTCGGCCGGGGTGGTGACCATGATGGCGAATCCGTTCGCGATGGGATGGGCGTGCACGTCATAATCACCGTCGAAGAGGTACTGGATACCATCGGTTTGCGCCGCGTTCTCTATGCCGACCGTCCCTTCCGACTGGGCGGTATTCGACATATCCTTGTACTGGAAAAGGATGCGCCCGTCACCTGTGCCGGTAGGGTAAACCGCCGGATCGAACAGGACGACCTGGAAGGTTTCGAACGATCCCGTGGGGGCGTACTGCTCGATGTGGTTCCACTCGACGACGAGGCGGTTTTCGGTCATGTCCTCCCACATCCAGACCTTACCCGAATTGGTTCTCTGCGGTGATAGATCTTCCCAGTAAGGGGCGATCATGTTGGGCGGTCCGTCGCTGTTGGGAATGCCGGAATTCGAGTAGTCGTCTTCGGTGGTGCGGCCCATGCCGACCCAGCCGTTGGCGGCCACGCTGAAGGTGTCGAACACCGCTCCATAGTACTGGAAGGAGAAGGGCAGTACGTACTGGAAAACTTGGTCGTCGTTGGTGAAGTTGACCAGCGTGCCGGGGCCGCCCGAATCGGCGCAGATTTCCACCCATTCGTAAACCGGGTTTTCCGGCACGTCATAGGGATCGTAGGCCATGTAGCCGTAGCTGTCCGGACCGGTGGGATCGTAGAGGATATTGCCCACAACCACGTCGAAGGCGTCGCTGCCCGCGTAGCCGATCCCGTCCGTGAAGGTGACCTGGATCATGGCCACGTGTTCCTGCGGGCAGGCAGCCGAAGCATCGATGTCGAAAGTCCCCGTGGCGCTGGCTCCCGCAGCGACCGTCCCGAGATTCACCGGGGTCGTACTCACGGTGACGTACGGATCCGACGTGGACAGGATCATGGTCAGGTCGGTAGCGAAGCAGCTGCCGTCGTTGGTCACCGTCACATCCATGGTGGCCGATTCGCCCGGATCCATGCTGTGGTTGCCGTTACCGGAAACAGTATCATCGATATAGTTGGACGTGTATTCGGCCTCCGGAGCGTGAGCCACGATGGTGAAGTAGCTCTCCCAGTTGTCGCCGCCGCCCACTGCCGTCAGCATGAAGTTGACGCCGTAGGCATCCTCGACGCTCGGATCGATGTCGAAGGCGAAGGCGTTGTTCAGAGTCGCAGTAGCGCCGGCGGTCAGGTCGCCCAGATATTCCGTGTCGTCGCTGATAGTCACCAGTGGGTCGGTGGAACTTATGGTCAGAGTCACGCCCGTGGCTCCGGCGATGCCCACATTCTCCACGGTCATGGTCAACTCAACCGACTCGCCGTAATCCAGCTGCCCGTTGTTGTTGCCGGTGACGGCGTCCTCGACGGTGCAGGAATTGAAGATGACGTACGGACCGGAAGGCGGAATGACCGTGATCGTGCCTTCGTAAGGCAGCATGTCGTGGACGGTGACCATGATGGTCAGGTCGCCCAGCGTCTGCAGCGGCTGGTCGAAGGTGACGATGGCCACGCCCGAAGCGTTGGCTTCGCCCTGACCCAGCACCGCGTCGTCCATCGAAAGAGTCACCAGCGCGCCCTCGACCGCCAGGCCGCTGACTTCGAACGTCTGAGATCCCAGCAGAGCCACAGCGTTGAAGATCGGGTAAAACGTGCCCGGCTCCGCCGTCCAGACGTCCAGCGTGGGATCGCCGAAGACGTTCAGCTCATAGTAGCACCAGCGGATGGTGTTGTCGCTGGGGATCAGCCAGATGTTGTCTTCCTTGGAATCCTGGTTCATCCAACCCAGCGTGGTAATGTCTTCGTCGAAGAGAGCGTCAAAGAAATGCCGGTCGAAGTGCTGCGACGGCCCGTTGGTCGTGGTCAGGTCGCCCCAGCCGTAACGGCTGTTGCCGACGAAGGCCACTGCCGCGTGGGCGATGGTCGTGAAAGCTTCCAGGATGCAGTCGGTGGATTGGGCGAAACCGCCGCACATGCAGCCCTGCGAATAGCCGATGAAGAAGTTGTGGTTCACGCCGTTGTTGGTGAAGTTCACGTCCGTGATTTCGTTCGTGTAGAGCTGCATCGTGTAACCGTAATCGGCGTGCCCCAGGTGGTTGACCATGTTCGGCCCCAGGTTCAACAGCGGCACCAGGTCAGCCATCCCCGACCAGTAGTTCCCGGGGGTCTCGTACAGCGTCCCCACCTGGAAATTCGGCGGGAAGCCAACCGTGGTGTAACCCCAGTTGGACGATCCGAACTTGATCTCGTCCTTGTACTCCCACGCCCAGATTGGCCAGCCCAGGTCTTCACCGACCATCAGGGCCAATTCTAATTCATCTGCGACCGGCGTTGTCTGGTACATCATGTTCTTGTTGACGTAATTGGGAATTTCCGTGGCGGTGTCTGCGCAGCTGCGGGCCACGAAAACTTC
The DNA here is from genome assembly GCA_025774735.1 of candidate division LCP-89 bacterium. The sequence continues at coordinate 3,466 of JALGZU010000343.1, forward strand.
GCCCACCAGGTCGTCCTCGCCCGGTTCGCCCCACTGGCCGTCGCCGTCGTTGTTCCAGTTGCCGTCCAGGCCGGAGTAGTACAGGTCGCCGGG
>JALGZU010000037.1 GCA_025774735.1 candidate division LCP-89 bacterium
AGAACGAGTACCGCACCCAACAGAAATCCTAAAATTAAATCTCGCCAGAGTTTCATCACTTTATGTCTTTGACTTTATCCCAGTCTGCCAGAAATTGGTCAATGCCCCGGTCGGTCAAGGGATGCTTGGCAAGCTGTTTGATAACCTTAAACGGCATAGTGACGATGTCCGCCCCGATCAGAGCCGCTTCGACCACGTGCAAAGGGTGGCGCACCGAAGCAACCAGGACTTCGGTCGGAAAGCCGTAGTTGTCGTAAATGCTTACGATCTCGTCGATGAGATCCATGCCCGACGAGCTGATATCGTCCAATCTCCCTCGTCATCACTCAAGCGGCGACAGGCTTTCAATCCATCCAGGGTCAGGGGCAATTTGATGGTGATATTTTCGTGTATTTCCGCCAGAGACTCGGCTTCTTTTACCATACCGTCGGTTTCCAGCGAGACCACTTCCGCCGAAATCGGTCCATCGACGATGGAGCAGATTTCGGTGATCAGTTCGCGAAAGTTGCGTTTTTCCCGGGCGACCAGCGTCGGATTGGTGGTGACGCCATCCAGAACACCCAGGCTGGCCGCTTGACGGATCTCTTCGATATTCGCTGTATCAATGAAGAATTTCATCTGTTCTCCGGTTAGTCAATCTATAGTTCGAATGGAAAATCGAAGGCATGCTCGCCGCCCTCTTTCAGCATGGGAAAGGGAGCATAACCGACCTGCATCAAGCAGAGACCCTGTGCCGGGGCAGTGTAGACCGGATCAGCGTCTCCCTTAACGTTCAACATGTCAATGAATTGGTTTTCCGTAAAGCGGCCGCGGGCCGCGTCGACCATCCCTCCCACAAGCCGCCTGACCATATGGCGGAGGAAACGGTTGGCAACCACGTGAAACGACCACTCCGCCTCGTCAAAGGACCAGCTAGCGGCGAATATGTAACAGCGCTGATTGTCTGAATCCGGATCCGCTTTTGAAAAAGAACCGAAATCGTGTTCACCCACAAGAGCGGCGCTGCAGCTAACCAAGACATTCCGGTTGATGTCATGGCGCGTCCACCAGCCGTAAGTTCTACCTATGGCGCGTTCCCGGGTTAATAGATTGTATCGGTACCAGCGCCAGTGGGCACTGTAACGGGCGTGGAACTCTTCTGATACCCGGGTGACCTCAAGAATCCGCACATCCTCAGGCAACGAAGCATTTAATCCCTTGTGGAGCACCTGAGGCTCATGTTTGGCCGGAGCATCGAAATGGACCACCTGACCCCGGGCGTGCACTCCTGTATCGGTCCTACCGGATCCATGGATGCGAACCGGTCCACTGTAGAAGCGGCTTAGAACTTCCTCGAGAGTTCCCTGTATCGTACGACCTTCCGGCTGCACCTGCCAGCCGTAGAACCTGCTCCCATCGTATTCGAGGATCAAGCGGTAGCGTTGTGATGACTGCGGGGTCACCCCATCCGGCTGACCCGATTCTACGTTCAATTCCACCGCCATCAGCCCAGAATCACCAGACCAGCCGTTAACAGACCGGTCAGAACGAACGCCATCATATCCCGACCGGCGATGCTAAGCGCCATCATCTGGGTACGCCCCTGTCCACCACGATAAGCTCTCGCTTCCAGCGCCAGAGCCAGATCGTCGGCTTTTTTCAAGGCACTGGTAAAGAGGGGCAGTATCATGGGCAGCGTCTTTCTGATCCGTTTCACCCAGGAACCTTCCAGATCGGCCCCCCGGGCGGTTTGGGCCCGCTGGATTTTCAACGCTTCCTGCGTCAGGATGGGAACGAATCGCAATGCGATGGAAACCATGAGGGCGCCTTCACTTACGGGTACCTTGAGACGCGTCAGCGGTCTGAGCAATTTTTCCAGGCCGTCGGTCAACTCCTGGGGGGTGGTTATAGACATCAAAAGCAGGGAAAGCGAAACGAGGACAGCTATTCTGACGGTGAACAGCACTCCAGCCTCGATCCCCTCAAAAGTAACCTGCCAGCCGATCAGCGGCACGGTCACAAGAGCCCGTCCCGGATGAAAGAAAAGATGAATCAAAAAGGTAATCACATACAGCCAGAAGAAAGCACGGGTGTTGCGCCAGAGGACTTGCAGGGGAATTCCGGCTAGTGGAAATAATAGGCTGATCGTGCCAAAGAGAAATATAATTCCGATGACATGATGAACCGCAAAGACTCCGAGCATCAGAGTCAAAGAACAGAGGAATTTGGTTCGTGGATCCAGGCGATGTAAAGCGGAGCAACCTGGAAAGTAGCGCCCCAGGGTCAGATCAGTCAGATAGTTCAATTTGGCTATCTTTATAATTTAATCAAACGACGCTTCAATGTCAATGTTATTTTGCGCGTAACGTTCTGAAACCTGGACAGCTATCCACTCTCGTTATCCCCGTCACTGCCGTTGAAAACACGTAACAACCGTGCTGTATCCTCGGCCGTCCAACCCGGTGGTGGCGTCCCCTCAGTTTCCCCATCGGCAGGATCGGTGCACTCTTTCGCGGATCTTTTTTCCAGCCAATCCCAGAACTGCCGGGAGGTCATCCATTCGATACCGCAGGTCTTCGCGTACAAACCGATATCCTTCCGGTCTGAGGAGACAATGATCAGGTTTCGGTTCGATTGGTTTTTCGAGATCACTTTGCGGATATAGGCGTCTGCGCTGGGTTTGGCAAAATCGACCCGAATGCCAGGGTCTTGGGTCCTCCCGCCCCGGGCGCGCGAAGTATCGAAGACGAGGTGAAGCTTCAGTTTGCGACCAGCAGAGAGGCTGACCAGCCTCCTGATCAGCCTCTCGCGCTGCTCTTCCAGATTTTCAGATGTGAGACCGGCCAGCCCCGGTGCTTGATGGAGCAGGTTATATCCGTCGATCAAGAATGTTTTCACGATGGTGATTACATCCCGAGCAGAGGCTTGATGGCGGCTTCAAAAAACTCTTTGTCGCGGTATCCGACGAACTTATCTTGAATGATTCCCTTTTTATCGATGATAAAGGTGAAGGGGACCCCGCCTCTTTCCACCTGGGGGAGCAGTTCCTGGTATACCTGGTAAGCCTGCTGATCGGTCATGACTATGGGATAGTTGATGCCGTTTTCGGAGATGAATGGCGTCACGACCGCCCAGCCTTCCCGGTCAACGGATACACCGATGATCTGGAGACCCTTGTCCCCGTATTCATTCTGCAATTCGATGAAATGGGGAATTTCCATTCTACAGGGCGGACACCAGGTCGCCCAGAAGTCCAGAATGACGACCTTGCCGCTGTAATCTGAGAGAGAGACCGCGTTTCCCTGTCCATCGTTCAGCGTGAAGTCAGGGGCGGCTCCGGAGGTCTTCTTCTCGGAAGCGCAGGCGATCAGTGAGAGAGTTACGCTTAAGGTGATTACAAGTGAAAGTACTCTTTTCATTGCTATTTATCCTTTCAGGTGTTCTTCGATTTTTGCTTGCAGTTTCGGTTTGGGAAGCACGCCAACGATGCGCTCGACGACGCTTCCATTTTTGAAAAAGAGGACCTGCGGTACAGATATGACTGCATGCTGCTGGGCAATCTGTGGGCTGACACCCACATCAACCTCGACGATCTTTACCTGATCACCCATCTCATCGATCAATTCAGCCATAATCGGATGAAGTTTCTTGCATGGGCCGCACCATTCCGCGCCGAAGTCGACGACGGTCAACCGGTCGCTCTTCACGACTTCGTTTTCGAATTGGTCATCGTTAATTTTAGGAACGTCTGCCATAAGTTACTCCTGAAACCTCTCGATATATATTTTATCTCCTGTAAACTCTCGCAAATTATTGTGTGTAGATTCTATCCTCTCCGTCGAACGGAGGGGACATGACTGACAGCGCCACCAGCGGCTGGGCCGATTTGGTGACGACGTCATGGATGGCGCCCCTTTTCAAATAGATCAGGTCGCCGGCCTTGATGGCCCGCTTTTCGTCACCGACCGTCATGACTCCCTTGCCGTCGATGACATAGACGATTTCGTCGTGCCGGGCGTGATAGTGAGCCTTCACCCCCTGCCGCACCTGGATCAGCGTCGCGCTGGAGCTGGCACCATCGACCAACCGAAGGATGGAAATATCCTGCTCGTAAGGGAGGGGCTGTTGCTGTACGAGGTTAAATAGATTACCGCTAAAAGCGGACGTATCAGTCGGCGACGGCGGCCCTTCCTGAGCACAGGACACCGGCACACCCGCAGCCACGACCAACATAACAATCACAATGGTACAACAGAACAGCGAACGATTCATCGAAACCCTCCTCAACATGTTAATCCTATTGGTTATTGATCATTCTCCGACAAAACGGCGTCCATAATCTCGGAGACTGCCCGGGCGTTCTTAAATCCCACGAATCGCTGCAGTTCGTGACCTTCTGAATCGAAAAAGATCACCGTTGGCATCCCAAGCACGCCGTATTGTTCCGTCATCCGCCGTGACCACTCATCCTGACTGGTGAAATCCATCTTCAGGTTGACGAATTTCTCTGCCCGGGAAAGCACCTCCGGCTGGTTATAGGTCTTGTGATCCAGTTCTACGCAAGCGACGCACCAATCGGCGTAGAAATCCATCATCAATGGTTTCCCCTCGAAGGCCGCTTTATCGAAAGCACCCTCCACATCGTTGAGAATCCAATCCGGTTCATTCTGGACAGCTGAAGCGGTTCCGGTCGCGGCAGAAGGCTGCCAACCAACCAGTTGCGTCAGCCCGAAGAGGAAGAAGAAAATCCCGGCAGTTACCGCCAGAATGCCGAACCACTTTCTCAAGATCCACTTCCAGTTCAAATCCTCCACAGCGGTACGGAAAGCGCCGATAAAAATTCCCAGGAGACTCAAGAACGCGCCCAGGATCAGCAGCATGTAAGTATCGGGGATGATAAGACTGGCGAAGTAAACGGCCGTCCCCCAGAGCAGCCAGCCGAAAAAGTGCTTGACTCCGTCCATCCAGCCCCCGGCTTGTGGCAGAGCCGTGATCGCTCCGGCGAAAGTGCCGATTACGACGAAGAGGAGCCCCATTCCCAGTGAGAAGGTGAAGAGCAATCCGAATCCGACGATCACGGATCCAGTCTGAGCAACCCACGACAACAGAGCGACCAGGACCGGTCCTACGCAGGGCGCAGCTATCAACCCGGCGGCCAGACCCATAAAAATCGCTCCGACCACCCCTTTGCGCTGCCCCGATTGTAGTTTACCCTGCCAGCTCGCCGGTAGTTGCAGGTCGAAAGCGCCCATCATGGAGGCTCCCATCGCCAGGAAGACGGCGATCAGGACACCGTACACAACGGGATGCTGAGTCAAGCCTCCGAATACTCCGCCGGAGAGGGCGGCAATGACTCCCAGCGTGGAATACATCAGAGCCAGACCCAGAACGAAGAAGAGTGAGAGTATGAAGCCGCGCAGTTTCTTCCCTTCGGCCCGGGCTCCGATATAGCTGACGGTGATGGGAATAATGGGATAAACGCAAGGAGTAAAACTGGTCAAAATTCCGCCGATGAAGACGAGCAGCAGCGCCAGGAGAGAACCCTGTTCCAGAGCCGACGCCACCGATCCCGCCAGGCCATCACCGGAAGAGGTGGCACGAACCTCACCCGTCGCATCTGTCACCCCCTGCGAAGTAGCGGAGAAGACGTCCGTGTGCATCGGCGTCGGACTAACGCCCTCGGGCAGGATCGTAGTACTCAAAGAGACGTCCCGCTCGACGGGGAAATAGCACTGCCGAGTACCGGTTTCGACGCAGACCTGATAGCCCACCACGGCCTTAATTTCCAGAGGCCCTTCAAGAGCATCTTCAGGCGCAGAAGCAACCGACCGAACTACGACTACACCCTGGTAAACTTCATCCCCTTCGTGCTCCACTCCCGAAGGAAAGAGGGGATCACTGAAGGCAAGACCGGTACTCGTATCAAAATCCACGAAGAAGAGACCCGTTTCGAGTGAGGTTATATGGTAATCCCTGGGAACCGTCAGTACCACGGCGACGTCCATCGATCCACCGGCCGGTATACCGGATGCGGATGACAGCATCTCGAGGGCGACGTCGCGCTCCGAATCGAAATTCTGGGCTCCTGCCTGAGCCCAAACTATCGTTGCGAGTACTGCAATTAGGCTAAAACGTAGCGACTTGCGCGTTAATTTAGTTATCAACCAGGTAAATTTTATGTATTTCATGTGACTCAATCCATATAATCGAAAGGATCGGATACCGGTCTTTGTAACGGCGATGGCGGCGGATTTTCATAGACCAGCGCCGGGATAATCCAGGGATTCATTCCAGTGATACCCTTTAACCTCTTTAGCAGGGATTCGGTTTCGCTCCGTGACCTGAAATCACCCAGCAAAACCTTGTACAGACTGTCATGCCGGATCACGTAGGCGCGCACCTCCGGATAATAATCGTAATCAAGTTTACGGCCCAGTTCCAGCGCCGCTTCCCGTTCCGGCGTGACATGAACCTGGATTCGGAAACCCGGAATCCGTTGGGGAAGATCTGCTAGAATGTTTACCTTGATTCTCGACGGAATCACCATGACACTCTGATACCTGGCAATGTTGAGATCGCCGTCGAGAGCTTCCAGCACCGCGACGGAATCCGGAAAGTCACCAATGCGCACCAGCCAAAGCCCATCATCGTAGTGAAGATGCAGGCCGTAAATCAAGCTGTCACGCAAGGAATTGGCGAAAGTGCGAGCAGCATCCTCCGTCGCGAACGCTCCAATCTGAATGCGATATCCTTCCATGAAAGAAGGAAAGTCATCCAGAGGAATCTCCACCACGTTTTGATATTGATACGTATTCTGGGCGGCGATCGTAGCGGCACAGAGGATCATTATACTGACCGACCACAATGTTATTTTCACGAGTCATCCAGGTTTTTTTTCTGTTCGGCGATCCAGTTCAACGCCTCGATAGGCGTGAGGGTTTCAGGATCCAACTTCTTCAACGCCTCTTCTACTGGTGAGATGCTGCGGACAAACAGGTGGAGCTGCGAATCCGGCTTAGCAGCCGGCGCATCGGATTTCCTACCCCGCACAGTGCGTCTGTTGGGAGTGAGTTCTTTTAACTCGAGGTCCGCCAGAATCTCCTTGGCTCGTTCGATGACATCGCCCGGAAGGCCGGCCAGGCGGGCAACCTGAATTCCGTAGGAGGCTCCGGCGAAACCGGGCAGAATCTTGCGCAGGAAGGTAATATCATCTCCCCATTGCTTGACGGCGACGTTCAGGTTTTTCACCCCGTCGAAGAGGCTTTCCAGTTCGGTCAATTCGTGGTAGTGGGTGGCGAAGAGCGTGCGCGCCTGCAGCCGGGGATCCGTCTCCATGTGTTCCACAATGGCCCAGGCCAGGGAGAGGCCGTCGAAGGTTGAGGTCCCCCGCCCAATTTCATCCAGGAGGACCAGGCTCTTGGGAGTGGCGTTGTTGAGGATATTGGCGGCCTCATGCATCTCCATCAGAAAGGTGGATTCCCCACCGGCCAGATTATCCTGGGCGCCCACCCGGGTGAAAATGCGGTCCACGATCCCGATATGCGCCGATTTACAGGGGACGAAACTGCCCGCCTGAGCCATCAGAACGATCAGCCCGATCTGACGAAGGTAGGTTGACTTCCCCGCCATGTTGGGACCCGTGACCAGCAAGAAGCGGTTCTCCGCCCGATCGATCTCCAGATCGTTGGGAACAAATTTTTCCCCGGGCGGCAGCAGCTTCTCAACCACGGGATGCCGCCCGTCCTTGAGCACAACGCGGTCGTCTTCGTCCACCTCGGGACGGCAGTAGTTCTCCTCGCAGGCCACGACCGAAAACGCCACCAGCACGTCGAGAATCGCCACCAGCCGAGCGTCTTTCTGGATCTCCTCGTTGTGCTGAGTGATCCGTTCCCGCAGCTCTTCGAAGAGTTGTCCTTCCAGATTTTTTATCTTCTCTTCGGCTCCGAGAACGCGCGCCTCCATCTCCTTCAGTTCCGGGGTGATATACCTCTCTGAATTGACCAGAGTCTGCTTGCGGATGTACTCGGGCGGGACTTTTTCCTGGTGTGTTTTGGTGACCTCGATGTAAAAGCCGAAAATCCTGTTAAAACCGATTTTCAGCGAGTTGATGCCGGTACGCTTGCGCTCTTTCTCCTGCTGGCCGTGGATCCAGCCTTTGCCCGAATGAGCGATCTCACGCAGCTCGTCGAGTTCGGCGTTGATCCCGGAGTTGATCAATCCACCATCGCGAATAGAGACCGGAGGAGTCTCCACCAGCGTCCTGGCGATATCTTCGGCTACGTCGGGGAGTAGCACCAGCTCTTCGGAAAGTTCTCCCATGAGCGTATGCTTTTTGGCAGGGAGAAGGGATTTGAGGTCGGGGAGCTTTTCGAGGGAGTGCCGCAGCGCTTGCGTATCGCGGCCGTTGGCGCGGCCCAAAGTGACCCGAGCCACGGAGCGTTCCAGGTCGGTCAGTTTACCCAGTAACTTCGCCGTCTCCGTGCGCAATTTCCGGTCACCGACCAGGATTTCGACGGCATCAAGCCTCCGGTTGATTTCGCCGACATCGAGGAGGGGACGCTCCAGCCAGCGGCGCAGGAGCCGCCGCCCCATCGGGGTGGCCGTGCGGTCGAGCACCCCCATCAGCGTGGCGGCACGCCCACCGGAGACCGACATTGCTTCGGCCAGCTCCAGGTTGCGGCGAGTGGGAGCGTCCAGAATCATGCCGCTCTCATGACGTTCGATAGCGATCGAACGGATGTGCGTCAGGTCGCGCTTCTGGTGTTCCTGCAAGTAGAAGAGCGCCGCCCCCGCCGCACTGATGGCGGCACTCTCACCATCCAATCCAAATCCCTTCAGTGAAAGCACTTTGAAGTGGTCTCGGAGGATCTCTTCGGTGTGAGTGACGGCGAAGATCCAATCGTCCAGGGAGGTGATGACCGGATCCAGACCGGGTGGAAAAGGCCCGGGATCGGCGGAGGAACTCTCCGGATGGATAATTTCCGTCGGCCGGATGGCAATGAGACGGTCAGATATACTGTCCGGCGGCAGCAGCGTAACGGCCAGTTCCCCGGTGGTGATGTCCGCCCAGGCCAGCGCCGCCGAATCTTCAAGGATCACCTGCGAAACCAGGAACCGGTTATCTTCATCGGAGAGTGCCCCTTCCGTCAGCGAGGTTCCCGCACTGACCACCTCCACAACGTCCCGCTTGACCACCCCTTTGGCCAGCTTGGGATCCTCAACCTGTTCGCAGATCGCCACCTGGTAGCCGGCTTTGACCATCTTGTCCAGATACTGGTCCAGAGCGTGGTAGGGAAATCCAGCCAGGGGCACCTTTTCGCTGAGATGTTCGCCGCGTGAGGTCAGCGCCAGGCCGAGAATGTCATGCGCTATTCGGGCATCTTCGAAGAACATCTCATAAAAATCCCCCATGCGGAAAAAGACCACCTTGTCCGGATATTGCTTCTTGACGGCAAGGTACTGCGCCATGGCTGGAGTGGGAGATCGCATCGGGGTGCTTTTGGGCTGTAAAAGGATTAAAGAAATTCCCGGAGGAAGCAGGTTGATTTCTGAAGAAATATAATAATAAATCCCGAACCGCGCAAGGCAAATTCGGGAGTTATGCTCTGCTTGAGTGAGTACTCTGGAAATCTCTATCGAAAGAAGTAGACCAGAGCAAAATTGATAAAGCCGCCACCGTATGTCGTAACGTCCTCTACTGGCGCGCCAGGTACAGTTGGCGCTTCGGGTTCCACTACATAACTCACGTGCACCGGGAGAAGCTGGCGCAGCTGAAGAGATCCCATCCAAGGCATTTTTTCGTAGGATAGTTCAAACGATACCGCTCCTACCCAGGCTTCAAGTACGTTCACCACTGAGGTTCTCTCGTCGGTCTTGCCGAAGACCAGAAACTGAGGCTGCCAGTGAGAAAAGGAGCCGGTGGGTTCGACGAGCCACACACCCAAACCGTAGTCCGCCCGCAGCGTTCCCCAGCGATGTCCCTCTAACTGGGCGAAGAATCCCTGACATTCAGCTTCAAACTCCCCTTCATAATAGCGCCGCAGGCCCAGCAGATCGATAAAGGTCGGTGCGAAGGGCCAGAATTCCAGGTGGCCCTTCAGGAAGCCGTTGACGGTAAGGTACCGGTATACCAGGGAGAGATTCATTTCTCCAAGACCGGGCAGCTTGGCGCCAATGTCGAATAAGGACAGAAAGAGATCGCCCCGGGTGATTTTTCCGAATTTTAGTCCCTCATCGTAGAAATCAACCTGTGAGTCCAGGCAATCCTGACGATGATAGAGCCAGAGTGCCAGACGCCGGATCAGCCTCAGGTCGAGCCGGTAACTCTGGGTCAGGAAGCCGCCCTGCGGGACCGAAGTCTTAGCCTGCTCTTCGAAATCATTCCGGGAGCTTCGGAAGGCATACTTGGCGATTTTGCCGGAAAACGAAAAGGCGGAATGGAGACGAGCGTTTAACTCCGCCAGGTCTCCCACAGTATGCAGGTTCAGCGGCAGGTTGATCACTTCGTCTTCGTAGAGATAATCGAGGTGTAAATGGTGATAATCCAGCCGGTGTTCGAAGGTGAAGTTCCAATGCGGTAAGGGTGTAATATAAGCCCCATACCAACTGGGATTGCCCACATCCATTACGGTACCCAATCCGGCGCTGAGGCCAATTCGGGACTCCCGGTTCAGGGGAATTGCTCGTTCCATAAAACCGGACACGTTGGCCCGGTTCTGAACGGCGCTGAGGCGGCTCTCTTGGGGCGGCTCGGTGGGCAGCCGGAGCGAGAATGTAGACTTCCCCCTGCTGAAACCGACCCCCCAGCGCCAGGCGCCCTGTTCCAACTGCCATAGGGTCGAGACGGACGGAAAGGAATACTCGGCACGGGCTTCTTCAGAACTGGCAGGAAAACGGTGGTATAACGGGTAATACGCCAGGCCCATTCGTACCCATCCGGCGGTGGAATCCGGAGCTGAGAGCCACGCAACCAGAGAGAGGCCGTGTTTTCCGGACTGAAAGGGCCAGATCAGAGATTCAATCCCGGTGATGTCAGCGGAGAGAGAGTTCCCGACCAGCGGTGATCCAAGTATTGTCAAGCATGCGGCGGCCAATATTGAAAAGAGAGCAGCGACCTTGATCATCGCTGCTCTCGCGAGTGTCTGCATGTTATCTCATCAATCGAGGAAGTAGATCTCGAGTTGGGGAGCCCAGTCCTCTTCTGTCAATCCGAAGGTTTGCTTGAAATACCCATCGGTCATCCCCGGCAGGATGCCGTTGAAAGTGGGATTGGGTAGAATCCACTGGTAGTAGCTGGCCGCTTCCCAGGTGAGCACGACCACATAGCCTGATTCGGCCGACATCGTCTCCCAATTCTTCTCCAGAGTGGCGCTGATGGCGTTGTAACCGGGGCTCAAAGAATCTCCCCAGTACAATGACAGGTAGAAATAGGCCACGTCCGGATCTCCGCTGAACGCTGCCAGCGCCGCGTCGAAGGCGGCATCAAATTCGGGGATGGAGATGTTTGAGGAGAAGTCTTCATCGTAGTAGCCCCACTGATCCCAGACGTACCAGCGGCTCCAGTAATAATACCCGCCCAGGGAATCCGCGACCACGCCGGCCGTTACCAGATCCGAGTCATAGTGATAGTCATACTGATAATCTAGAGTGTCGATTATAACGCTAACGGTGTAGGCGGGCAGCAAATCTTTAAAATCCTGGATTGGGTTGCTGAAAAACTGGCTTACGTCGAAATCGACTTCAACTTCAGGCGTCAACGGATCACCATCCCAGTCATTCATGATCGGGTATGGAGCCGTCAGGGCTGCCTGTGCATCATCGATCCCGGCTTTGATTTCGACGAGATCGCCGATGTCGGCGACCTTGATGATGTCGTCGTTCTGGTCGTCGGTTTCGTTCTCCAGGAAGGCGATGCCTGTCTCCATGATGCTCAGAGTACTCTCCAGGCTGCTCTGCGCGAGACTTAGATGGGTGCTCCCGGTTGAGTTAAGCGTCAGGATAGAGTTCGTTCCGCCTTGCTGGAAGGCCTGCTGGAGTCCGGATTCATCGTAGGAGACGAAATCCACATTGTAGGCGATGATCAACCTCGAAAAGGCGTCAGCCGCCATCAGGGCAGCCTGCATGGCGTAGACCTCGGTCAGATCCAGTTCCAAAACGTCTTCCTGAGGATCCCCCTGCATTTCCGGCGTGATAGTGAATGTGAAGCCGGGACTGGTGTTAGACACCGTCTCAAGCCGACTATAAGCTTCCTCCAACCGAGGGAGAAGCTCCGTTTCGATCACCGCCTGGATGTCGCTGAACATGGGAGTATTGTTGAGGGCCATCGCCAACATACCTCCCATTGTGGCGGGCACGAGGGTACTGGGATAGGCCGCCAAGTTTTCAGGTGATGGAAATCCGGGCAGAAGCGGCTGGTAACCGCCGGATCCGGCTGTGCCGGGCGGTTCGAAGAAACTGGCTGTATCCAGATAAGCAGCCCATTCGTTCCAGGCGGCGTTGATCTCCGGATCCTGGAAGATCATCATCACGACGCAGAGCCCTGCGCCGAAATTCGCCGTGGCGTTCGTGGGCTGCTGACTAAGCACTTCAGAATATAGATCGTAGGGCGTACTGAAATCAATCTCCCCCGGAGATCCCGGTCCCGAGCCGGACATCAATTGAAAGAGTACGTCCTCCAACGCCTGGTTGGCATCCTCGATGGTCACAGGCTCTGGTCCGGTTCCACCGGGTGAGGAATTCCCACCGGATTCGAAACAGGCGCTAAAATACAGGCCCAGAGCCATCGTCATAACCAGTACGAAGATCGGTTTGTGGTAGCACATTGACTGCCTCCTGAATATCTAATTGTAATCCCCGTTTCGCTAAAAGTAACAACGAAGCTTCAAAGTATCAACTAAAAAAACATTAATTTTGAAGGGAATTTAAGTTGTATTGAACACTGATAGAGGGGAAATTAGCGGAAAAAATGAGAGACGTCAGGGGCAATAAAAAAGGCGCTGATACAGCGCCGTCTCGGAAATTCTCATGATGGAAGGATTTATAAATCACTCTTTTGAATCTTGCGGGCGGTTTCGTTCAGGACTTCGGATTGGTCGTAATAGCCATCTAACAGGCGCCGGCGGGCGATCTGCATCCGCTCCGCTTCCGTCAAATCATCCGTCCGATGGATGTCGACCAAATTCCTCGGGATCAGAGGCTTGAGGGCGGTTTCATCGTTGAGTAGTTTATCTGCAGTCTGTTCGAGGACGTCAGGCCGCTCATAATATCCTGATTCCAGACGGCGGCGAACCTCCTCAACGCGGTCTCGTCGAACCTCTGGGAACTCTTCGAGGAGGAGTTTGGCGTCTTCGGTGAAGCGTGCCTCCTCCTGGCGCTCCCGATCCACCTGGAGAAGGTCTCTTTTTTCCGCTTCTGGCGCGGCTTCTTCCCGAGAGGATTCTCTGGCCGGCTGTGTCGGCGTTTGTTGTCCCCGGTCGACCTTTCCGAGGGAGGCATCCGGGATTATTTTGGGAATGTTGGACATCATCAACCTTGATGCATCACTCTATTGAATAATATACGGTTTCCATTGCTGTTATGCAAGAGGTTTCTAATCGACAACGCAGCTCTCTTTTTCGAAGACTTCCACCCAGGTTTCACGCATATCGGTGAGGACCATGATAACGCTGTTCAGGACTTCGGTGTCGTTGTTCAGGTTGGCCAGCGTCAACTGGTGTCCTAAGAATGCGTACAATTTATTCAGGCTCTCG
>JALGZU010000344.1 GCA_025774735.1 candidate division LCP-89 bacterium
GGGCAGCGGAACGACTTACACCGTCATCGCTTTTCACAGGTATCTCGGGGACCTGATGGATGATGCCCAGGCGTCTGGAGATGATCTGCTGGACATCACAGATGCCACGGCTACCGAACGGTCAACCGATAACTACATCACGCTTAACTCACCGTATAACATTGACGATGAGGCTTCCAAGTATCTCTACGATGGATCGATCGTTCAGGATGGTGGTGATACGATCTATGAAGGATTTGTGTGTTATGCCCCAGCTGGGACCTACCTCTACGTTCTCCAGAGCGGCCTAACCGTTACGCCCAACTTCTGGACTACGGCCCTGAACGCAGACGCATCATCTGGGATCTCACACCGTTTCATGCTGAAAGTAAGAGCCAGCGGATCGGACATCGACGGCAGAAGGTTGATAGGGATGGCCAGGGTCCTTGGCAACACCTATGCGGAGTTCAAGGTTGCCCCGACCGCAAGAGGTAACAATACCATCGCTCTTTCCCCTGTAAGCGATTTGAACAATACGACTGCGGCCGCGACCATTAAGACCTGGACCACGATCACCAACACTGAAGGATACCGGGAGATCGACGTAACCAATGATGGTGAGAATGAGGCTTACTACTCGGAATGGAACCGCGACATCTACACGATCAACCAGCTCTACGAAAATGCGAAGTATATTTCACGCGGGTCTACCGAGGAAGATTCCAATGCCGACACCGGTTCAGACTTTATAGTCGGGAACGCCACGATTGATGGCCAGGCACAATCTTTCCAGAACGGCGTTAGGGCGCAGTATCTCACCCGGGCGTTTTTTGACCTGAAGAAAGTCTTGGCTCCAACGGGAAACCTGACCTGCAAGCTCTATACTCATTCCGGCACCTACGGGACGAGTTCTGAGCCGACAGGGGCAGCACTCGCGACAAGCGTGAACATCGACGTTTCCAAATTGACGACCTCCTACCAGACGGTCGAGGTTGGTTTCGACACCCAATATGAGATGGCAGCTTCGACCTACTATTGTCTGGCGGTTGAGTACACGGGCGGAGACGCATCGAATTATGTCCATGTGAAGGGCCTCGCCAGTTCCGGAACCCACGGGGGCAACAGGTCTGACTTACAGAGCGCCGCGTGGGCACCAACGGCTGCTGACGACTTGAACTTTGCCCTGGACGTCTCTCCCGATTTGTACGGTATATCAGGAGAAACCTTTCGAGGAGTCACACATGAGGTTCTCTGCGATAACCCGTCAGGGGCATTCAGCGCAGTAGAGCCGATCTCCTGGTCCGGTGGGACCGGACAGCTACTGGCTCAGAAGTTCATTGACACGGGAGTGCAGACAATCGACGTTTCCGCCACCGCAGGAACATACACAAGGTCATCCGGATCCTTTATCACGGACGGATTCATGCCGGGAATGTCAGTCAACATGAAGGGGCACGCACTCGGCTCGAATACTAGCACTCGAATCATTGAGACTGTGACCGCGACGGTCATCACGGTGACAGACAACACTGGACTTACTGATGAGTCGGGCGGCGGCGATGAAGAGGTTGAAGCTGGCTACATCTGGATGCAGCTGCTCTCTGGTATTGCTCCTACGGACGACCAGACAATCACCGGGGGGACATCAACGGAAACCTGTGACGCCAACGTAACTATAACTGAACGCAACTTGTCTTACCCATTCCTCGGGGCTTCGACCGGAACCGCTCTCATTGGTGGCTACGGCGCGGGAGTAGAATATGCCGATCTGGCTGTTACGGATAAGGTTTTCGATCTGATAGAGAATACCCAGCGAGTGCCTCCAAATAATGTGACCTTCACGGTCTATGGGCTCTCGGCCGATGATAGAGTGTTGGTCGGACCTGAAGATGGCGCATCCGGTTTGGATTATGATCAAAGAACACTGGATACAACGCTCGACGCTAGTTCGACCACGGTGGTCGTGACAGTAGCTATCCCAGACGACACTCCGGCAAGCGGGACCATAAGAGTTTTGGACGACAACGGGATTTACGTTCGAACTCCATATACGTCCTGGACCGGATCAACATTTACGCTGACGGGAACCTTTGGTTCAGATGCAACCGCACCTAAGAATGTGTTTGTTTCCTATATCGACAAAGACTCTACCGGGACAGACGAAGATTTCACTACCATTTACGACGCTCCACGGACACTTTTCATCCGGGTTCGTGACGGGAAGGGGACACCAATCAAGACGGCTGAAACTACAGCATCACTAGGGTCTACCGGGGGCAGTATTACGATCAACAGAATTCAGGATGAGTAAATGCGCGAATGCGATGGATGCGCCGTATGTTGTACCCTTCTCGAAGTAGCGGAACTTCAGAAGAAACCCAACACAGATTGTAAGCACTTCCAAGAGCAAGGCTGCTCCATCTATACGAAGAGACCACAAGATTGTCGGCAATGTGAGTGCCTCTGGATACAAAATATGGACATGCCAGCGATCCTCAAGCCCAACAGGTGTGGTTTGTTCATTGAGAGAACTGAAGGGACTAAAATTGTTTCCGTCATCTTCGATGAAGCTCACCCCGAACATTTGCAGGAATTTACGGTGAGGAATTTCATAGACAACCTTGCAAGCAGCGGCTTGATGGTAGGGGTTACAAGAGCCAGTAGAGAGCCAGGCGTGATGTGGATCTTACCGGAGCACACCTCCAATCTTGAGGTGCAAGAAGAACTGAAAAAAGCTGGGGAGAAAATAGGATGGCAGCGCCAACCTACGCCAATGACCTAACAGACGTTGACGATGCTGATGACAACACAAACTGGGCAGAGGGAACTGATGCTGCTTGGGACGATGGGTCAGGTGGACCTGACGCTGATTCTGATTGGGCTTACATCCAAGGGAATGCTGCAATATCGCAGTTGATGACCAAGACCGGCATCTGCTCCATGTTCTATAACAACGGGTCTGGGATCACTATTCCTACTGACGGAGCCTACCTCGTTTGGTTGATCTTTACCAGCCCCGTGATTGATTCCTTTGCAAATGGCGGACTAAGGGTAATGGTGGGCTCGAGTCTTGCTGATTTCTACAGTTGGGATGTGGGGGGCAATGATTTCGGGCGTCAGCCTTATGGCGGTTGGGAAAACTTTGCCGTGAACCCCACTGAGTCATACGATGACCAAGTTGGAAGTCCCACTAGCACAGAGCAATATGTGGGTGGGGGAGTTAAGACGACAGCAGGAATCGGCAAGGGACAACCACACTGCGTTGACGTTATACGTTACGGTCGCTGTGAGTTCAGGGTCAGTTCCGGGGATTCGGGAGACCCGGCCACGTTTGCCGGGATGGCTGCGGCTAACGATACAACCACCGCCCGCTGGGGTTTGTTTCAGGCTATTCCTGGTGGGTACCTGTGGAAAGGTGAAATGACACTTGGCTACGGTGGTGCCGTCTACTTCGATGATGAGAATGAGAGCATCCTCATCGACAACACACCCAAGACAACAAGCGGATTTAATCGAGTAAGCATTGAGACGGCAGGATCCACCATCTTGTGGACTAA
>JALGZU010000345.1 GCA_025774735.1 candidate division LCP-89 bacterium
TGGGTTTTGTGAGCATCAATCCTCAATTAGTGGACTTAAACGGTGACGAAGCTCTCGATCTGGTGATTGGCGCAACGAGTCTGTTGGCCTATTTCGAAAATGTCGGTACTTCTGCTGATCCCAGCTACCTCCTCATCGAACTGGGGTGGCAAGGGATCTCTCACCCCGTCATCAAACCGTTCTTTGTGGACATCGATGCGGATGGGGATTACGATCTCTTCTGCGGAGAAGGCGTGATTCCCACTCCTGATCTGGCTCTGTATTTAAACGAAGGAACGCCGCAATCGCCTCAGTTTGTTCTACATGATCCAACCTACATTGCCAATCCCGATTTCTTCGTCAACATCAATCCCGCATTGGTTGATATCGATGCGGATAACGATTTTGATCTATTTATATCGGACGATGATGGGCATTTTTTCTACTATGAGAATATAGGTCTTCCCGATCGTCCAGAATTCACTTTAGATACAAACCAATGGCAGGGAATTCAATTTACCTATCCTAATTGCGGGTGGAGAGGTTTTGGCTTCGGTGACCTGGATGGCGACCAAGATTTGGATCTACTGATGAGTGAGCACCATGCTTATGAAGACGATGCCAACCTGCTTTTCTACTGCAACGAAGGGACGCCCCAGAATGCTCAAATGATCCTGGTGACGCATAGCTTCCTGCAGGATTCAGTTCATGAAGCCTGCCCGTATATGGTAGATATCGATCTGGATAATGACCTTGATCTATTCTGCGGTGAAGCCCCGGGCGGCATTCTTTTCTTCCGCAACGTTACCGGCCAGAACGAGGTCGGACCTAAGAGACCGGACATTCCCTATCCCAAGCTGGATTTCAGCATCGGTCCCAATCCCGCCAATCCTGTCACCTGGATCAGCTTCTCCCTTCCCGCCCCGCAAGAAGCTACGGTCGCTGTGTATAATATCCTCGGCGCAAAGGTCGTCACCTTAGCCTCCGGTCTACAGATGCCCGGCACTCACAATTTCATCTGGAATGCCTCGTATCACTCTTCAGGTGTCTACATTATCCGGTTGGAAACGGGAGAATGGATGGAAGCGGGGAAGGTGGTGGTGGTAAAATAGGATTTGTCATTCTCCATAGGAGTCCTTCGGACCTGCGGACGCAGGGATCCAGAGGAGCCAGACGCGCACCCATACGTGCGCCCTTTCTATTCCCCCGCCATTTCTGTAGGGGCAGGCCCCTGTGCCTGCCCGAAAACTGTAGGGGCGACCCACCGGATCGCCCTTTTTCTTCGTACAAACCGCGTAGGGGTCGGTCTTGCACCGACCCGTTTTATTGTCCGTAGGGGCGGGGTCGCCCCGCCTTTATGGTCATTGCGAGGAATCCGCCGCACGGCGGATGACGAAGCAATCTCATCTTATTCTGTAGAGGCGGGATCTCCCCGCCCATTCTGGTAAATGTGTTGCAGGGGCGACCCACCGGATCGCCCTTTCTGCTTTTCAAAAAGAACGCCTGTTGATTAATTTTACTTGACTTTCCATAATTTTAATTGTAAATTAATTGTTTGCTGTCAAAACATCAGAAAGTGTAGGTCGGTTGTAAAATCCTTACGGGATTCCCTGAATCCGACGCTCATCTTTGGCTGCCTTTCCCGTCGAGTTGAAATAGAACCATCATGATAGTCCTGATAAATCCCCCACAGCTTTTCTCGGCCACGCAGGAAACGGCCGGTGTCGTACCTCCCCTGGGCCTGGCCTACGTCGCCGCGGCCCTGTCACAGGCGCATTACGATGTAAAAATCATCGATGCGGTCGGGGAAAAATATTGGTCGTACTTTACCTGGAATGGTTACCGCTATCGAGGGATGGATTTTGATGAAATAATCCAGGGCATCCCTGCGGACGCTCGCTGGGTGGGAATGTCCAGCCTCTACTCATTTGGGTTCACTGTATCAGCCGCTCTGTCAGAAAAAATTCGCGACCGTCTGCCTGGTGCACCGATTGTTTATGGCGGCGCTCATTCAACCATCACACCCGAATACACCCTGGCGCGCCCCTACATCGATGCCGTGGTGTTGTCGGAAGGTGAACTTGCGGCGGTGGAACTGACGAAGGCCTTTGCCGGAGAAGCGAAATTTGAGGAAATCGACGGAATCGCCTACAGGCGTAACGGGGAAATCAAGATAAATCCCAAGACCTCGTTCGTTAGGGATCTTGATATGGTTCCCTTCCCTCGGCGGGACCTGCTGCCCATGCAAAACTATTATGATGCCCGCGAACCTCACGGCTGTGCGACGGAGAAGAATTGGACCACCATGATCGCCAGCCGGGGTTGTCCCTATGGCTGCACGTTTTGCAATACGCCCAGGATTTGGCACCGCCGCTGGCGCATCCGCTCACCCCAAAATGTGGTGGATGAAATCAAGTCACTGGTGAAGGATTATGCCCTCCAGGAAGTCCATTTTGAAGATGAGAACCTGGCTCTGCGACAGAACTGGATAATGGAATTCACCTCTCTCCTTCAAGAAGAAGGGCTTAACATCCGCTGGCAGCCGGCTAACGGCGTCCGGGCTGAAAGTATCAGCGATGAAGTCGTCACCGCCATGAAGCGGTCCGGGTGTACTCACATAACCGTGGCCGCCGAATCCGGCTCACAGCGTGTGTTGAATGAGATCATCAAGAAGAACCTGAATTTGGAAGCCGTGGCGAACGCGGTCAGAATCATCAACCAGCACAAGCTGAAGTCCGCCGTCTATTTCATGATCGCTCTACCCGGTGAAACCAAGCGTGATGTGTTCAAAACGATCCGCCTGCAGGGGAAACTGGCCCGAATGGGGGCCAGTGAGATAGATTTTTCCGTCTTCAGCCCTCTGCCCGGATCGGTTCTGACAGAACAGTTGGCACAGAACGGCAGGATGGATGTCTCGGAGCGTTTTTTCCATGACATCACTCCCCACGGGGAATTGTTCAACACGGATTCTTACTCCGAACATATCAGTGGTTATCAGGTCATACTCCTGAAATATACAGGTTATTCCTGGTTCTATCTAAATCGGCTGATCTTTCATCCGCTGCTGTTTTTCGGCAGTTTCTGGAATGTCCTTCGCGGCAGGCAAACCACAAAAACCGAACGCGTCCTGCGAATTTGGCTGATGCGGCTGTTGAGTCGTATGCGTCCTCCCGGAAACAGGAGAAATTAGAAACTCATCGTCATAATCTTCGAAGATTGGCTATATCCTGCCCGGTCTCATATATCGATTCGGGTAATTTGCATTGCCGTTTCCGTTAACATATTCAGCTTTGCATGAGTAATTTCCAAGGTCAAATTCTGCTTGAGTTGTCATTCCCGCGCAAGTCTGTAATGACCCTTTGGACCTTCGAAGGATCCTTGTGTGGCGGGCATAATGGGCGATCAACCGGGTTGCCCTTTTTTCTTGACTATGGGAAATAAAAGTGGTATATTAATAAGTTATGGTTTCTCGCGTTGAAAACGAAGACGAACGGGATCTCCTGATCAAGAGTGACACCGGCGATGACCTTCAGGAGGAGGCCATCCGTACG
>JALGZU010000346.1 GCA_025774735.1 candidate division LCP-89 bacterium
GCGATGACCTATATCAATTCCGTTCACGGTCAGGCAGTCATTCATGGTCAGGAACAGGCCGCCACATGTTTGGACTGTCACGGAGATCACAGTTTGAAGGGAGCAGCCGATCCGGCTTCCGAAATTAATCCGAACAATATCGCCGAGACCTGTGGCAAGTGTCATATAGAAATCAAAGATGAATACCTGGATTCAATCCACGGGCGGGCTTTACAGGTCGGTATAACAGACAGCCCAACCTGCACCGGCTGTCACGGAGAACATCAGATCTTATCTCCTCATGACCCCAAAAGCCCAACCTCCCCTTCCCATCAAGCTGAAGAAACCTGCGCCCGCTGCCACAACGATCCCATGATCATTAACAAGTATGGCATCGAAGGATCGGTAGTTCAGACTTATGAGGACAGCTATCATGGCCTCGCCATAAGAGGTCGGTCTGTGCGATCAGCCACCTGTTCCGATTGTCATAACAGCCATAATGTGCAACCTAAAGATGATAGTACTTCGACCGTCCATGCATCAAGCGTTGTTGAAACCTGTGGTAAATGCCACGAAAAGGCGAATTTGAATTTTGCTAAGTCTTATACTCATGCTAGTTTGGGTCGGCTCGAAAGCCCCATAAACGCATTTATACGCAACCTCTACATCTTCTTGCTCGTCTTCATCATCGGCGGGATGGTTCTGCATAACCTGTTGATCTTGAACTGGCACATGATCCGGGCCCGCCACTTTCAGGAGAGGGGGCAGACTCTGACCCGGTTCGATAAGATGCAGATTGTTCAGCATCTGGTGTTGACGATCTCATTTGTCGGATTGGCCGTAACAGGTTTCGCGCTAAAGTTCCCGGAAGCTTGGTGGGTGAATATCCTGGGCTTCTTAGGCATGGCCGAAGAGATCAGGGGAGATTTGCACCGGATCTTCGCTGTCTTTCTCGTCGCCTTCGGTCTCTTTCACATCGGCTACATTATCTTCAATAAGCGGGGGCGTAAAGAGCTGAGAGCCCTCATGCCCAACCTGCGCGATGTCAGAGACGTCAAGGACAGCCTTTTGTTTCACGCATTCATAGGAAAGCGCAAACCGCAATTTGGGGAGTACGATTACAGTCAGAAAGGAGAGTATTGGGCGCTCGTCTGGGGCACGGTGATTATGGCCATAACTGGATTCATCCTCTGGTTTCCGGTAACTTTCCTGACCTTTCTGCCGGGATGGATGATAGAAGTCTCGCAGACGGTCCATTATTTCGAAGCCTGGCTGGCGACGCTGGCGATCATCGTCTGGCACTTTTTCTTTGTTATTTTCCACCCGGAGATGTATCCGATGTCCTGGACCTGGCTCACCGGCAAGATGAACGTGGAGGACGTCAGGAAACATCACAGCCGTTGGTACCAGGAGTTGATCGAAAAGGGCTTTGTCAAACCAGAAGAGCCATCGGAATCTGATGAATGATTCATCTCAACCGGTTAAACATTGTTAATCGCCTATGGCTGCTGTCAACTTGAAGTTAGCACTAATCGGAGCCACCGGACTGGTGGGGCGGACTATGCTCCAGGTTCTGACGGAGCGGAAGGTTTCCATCCGCGAATTATACCCGGTGGCATCCCCTGAATCGCAGGGCGTAAAAATCCCGTTCGGGGGCGACGAATGGACTGTAACCACCCTTGAAGAGGGTGCCTGGCGCAACGCAAACGCGGCGCTGCTCTCGGCAGGCGCGACTCTCTCGAGGACCTGGGTGCCGAAACTCACCGAATCCGGAATTACCTGCATCGACAACAGTTCTGCCTTCCGTCAGGACCAGGGTGTCCCTCTGGTGGTGCCGGAGGTTAATCCCGGTGCTATCCGTGCTGGAGACCGCCTCATCGCCAATCCCAACTGCTCCACCATACAACTGGTAATGGTCTTATACCCTTTACACCTCGTTTTCGGCCTTGAAGACGTCATAGTGTCAACCTATCAGTCTGCTGCCGGAGCAGGGCAGATGGGGATAGACCAGTTGTCGAGACAGAGAGATGGGAATACCTCCGGTCTCGATCCCTTCGGACAGGTCCTCGCCGACAACCTGATTCCCGGAATCGGACCCCTGCACGAAAGCGGTTACTTCCTCGAGGAATGGAAGCTCGTGCAGGAAAGCCGCAAGATCATGGAGTTACCTGGATTGCAGATTTCCCCCACGGCGGTGCGAGTTCCGATCCCCTACTGTCATGGTGAATCCGTTCATCTCCGCTTTAAAAGCGCCCTGGATGCGGAAAGTGCCCGCCGCGTGCTGGCCGAAGCGCCCGGTATCGAAATCCTGGACGATCCCGAAAACAATAGCTATCCAATGCCCATCAATTGCGTCGGCTCCGACAGCGTTTTCGTCGGGCGTATCCGCCAGATGCCGGGAGATACACATAACCTCGATATCTGGACTGTGACCGACAATCTGCGAAAGGGAGCCGCCACCAATGCAGTACAGATCCTGGAGGTCATGAGCGATCAGAACCTCTTCGGGTGAGGTTCTGGTGGTGAAGTCCGGGGGCGATCACGCGAATATGGGATGGGAGCAGGGTATTCCGGGAAATGGAATGCCGTTTCCGGACTTTTTATTGAAAACAAAAAATTGAAAAAAGATTTGACTTCGTTGAAAAGTTTAATTAATTTTTTTAATTCTTGAACGAGTTTACCGCCACGCATGAAAGGCCGCAGGGTAACGATTTTGATTGTGCCTGACTCCGAAGGCACACCCCATACTCTCAAATTATCTGTTTTAACACTTAAGGTCGGTCTTGTTTCAGCAATCCTGGCCTTGATAATCTTCTTGGCGATTTCTTTCACCTGGGGAGGATTTTATCGGCGGGCCCAGGTTGCAGACCGCTTAGAGTTGGAAAACGAACAGTTTCGCGCTGATTATCAGCGTGTGGCGGAACTAGAAGAGCGGCTGCTGCAATTGAATCGGCTTGAGAACCAGATTCGCCGCGCTCTGGGGGCTGACCTGGATTTCGACGATGAAAGTTGGGCTTCCGTTCTCCCCAGTTCGAGTTTCTTTGACACTCCTTTACAAGTACCCGTCAATGGCCCATCAGGACGAGATGTTCGGCCAGTACAGGTACGCAGCACGCTCGGACAGAACGGTGCTCCGCGTATTTATCATGATGCGGATATCCCATCGCTCTGGCCGGTTGAAGGATTTATTAGCCGTGGTTTCGAGAGAAACGACGTCATTCCTACCCGGTCGCACACCGCCGTTGATATCGCCGGGAAGGAAGGAGAAGTCATCAAGGCCACCGCCGGTGGTATCGTGGTCTGGTGCGGTTGGTCGGCCAGGTATGGGAATCTGGTCATACTCGCTCATCCATCTGGGTACTTCAGCGTTTACGGCCATAACCAATTGGTTCTCGTAGAAGCCTGGCAACGTGTCGAAAGGGGTGTGCCGATCGCGCTGTTGGGTAACACCGGCCAGTCCAGCGCACCCCACCTGCATTTTGAAATCTGGTACGGAAATCAACCCCTGGACCCCCAGGATTTATTGACGACGTCATAACCTGAAT
>JALGZU010000347.1 GCA_025774735.1 candidate division LCP-89 bacterium
AGTGCGTCGGTGCCGGGGAAGAAACCACCGGTTCCACACCCCAGCCGTAAGCCGTCCATTCGTAATACGGTCCGGGAACGCCGTCGTCGGCCAGCTTTCCGAAGTTAAAGCTGTCCTCTGACAGGATGTCACCCGGATACACGCCGGCATAAGCTCGGTAGGCGTAATAACCTGAAGGTGCCGAAGCCGGAACCTCTTGGGTGATGTCACGTGAGATGATCTGCCCGACGGTCAGTGCCAGACCGGTGCGCAGGATGATTGGCCCGAACGTTGCCCCATTTGGAAGCAATATGTCCGTCCAGGCATCCGCGACCACGGCGCTGTCACAGATGTTCTCGAGCTGGATATTGAAGTCGAAGCTGCCACCCGAACCCGGGATGAAGATGGGTGGAGATACGGGTGTTAACGTGATCTCGACCGCAGGCGCCTGGAAGAAGAGGGCGCCCTGATCGGCGATAGTGGCATCGGGATCCGGGGGTAATGCCGGATCGCCGGCATCGATGCAAGGTGAGGTCTCGGAGAGGCTGAAATCTCCAAAATATCCTGTAAATTCCGGATCGAGGAAGATGTTGAAGTACTGATCGCAGGGATCGCCGTTGTTGTTGACGGTGGTGATTAGGCCGGCACCCTGCGGGATGGCGGCTCCATAGAAATTGCCGGTGCCGTTCTCGATGTCATTGTAGGTGATGGTTGGACTTCCTGAGGCGCAATAGATCCCATTGCATTGGGAGCCTCAACCAGTGGCTGTATTGTCCACCACAATGCAACTGTTGATGACCGGGCTCGAATTTGTCAGGTAAACCCCTCCGCCGTACTTGGAGGTGTTCCCGGCTACGGTGCAGTTGACAATGGTCGGACTGCCGTTGGAGATGTAGAATCCGCCACCATAGCTGCCGGCGGCGGCGTTACTGTAAACGATGCAGTGGCGGAACGTGGGGCTCGCCGCGGTAACGTTGACTCCGCCCCCGTAAGTCATGCTCCCGCCCGTGATCGCAAGACCTTCAACCACGGAAGAGCCGGTCTCGCCCGAATGGAAGTAGAATCCTCGCCCTAAAGCCCCGCAGTCGATGATGGTGTTCTCCGGACCGTATTCGGACATGAGCACGATGGCTCGGCCGCCGAAGTCCAGATCGAAGTTGCCTCCACCGCTGTAGGTGCCGCTCGCCACCAGCACGGTGTCACCGTTGCTCGAAGCGTTGATTCCCGCCTGGATCGTAGAATACTGATCCGGGACCAGCAGGGTCGCTCCGAAGGTGGTAAGTGGTATCAGCAGGAGGGCAACCAGTATTGATGTGTACTTTACCATAGAAAACCTCCACTCGCTTGAAGTGATGCCCTTTATTAGGTATTTTCCGTCGTTATAACTCAGGCAATATAAGTAATAATTTTCACGAAGTCAAGTAAAATTTTTGTACGGAGCCTTTTTTTGAATTGCATAGCAATCTAATGAGGTTTTTATATAACACCTGTTATATTGGTATAAGGCATTACAATAATGTTAATTGACAAGTACGATTTTCTTAGAGATATTGAATTTAGTAGTGGTCAGGCGGCAGACGTATATCCCGGATGATAATGATGCTGCATTAAAGGTGATCTCATGCCCTCCCGCTTGCCACCAGCCGCTGATCAATGGTTTTATGAGGCGGCCCGAAATGTCATACGATCGGTCGTGCTTCCTTCAGGTAAACTGAATGTTATCGTCGTTTCCAGATTGAAGGGGTTGGGATAGATTTCGATCAGTGCCACTCTGCCAGGGATTATATTACCATCGATCTGGCCGCGGACATCGAAGTCCTGTCCGCCGTTTGACCAGGAACCGATGAAGCACCCTGCAGCGGTCGAGGACTTTATGAAGTAGAAGCTGTTAATGTCCGTGATCAGGTCAGGGTAGATTCCCAAGCACCCTTCATACTCGTAGAGGCCCGGGGGAGCGTTGGAGGGAACATCTTGGGTGCGTTCGCGAATCAACGAGAAGCCTGCCGGAAGTGTGAGCGTCACCGGACCCAGCAGCGGGCCGATCTGCTCACCCGTCGGCAATGTAACCATGACCCAGACGTCGACTGTCTGGGGTGTAACTCCGCTGTTGCTCACCTCTGCAGTGTAGTTGAATGTACCGCCGGAAGTGGGAATGATGATGGGTGGATCGTGAGGCGTCAGGTCAATCGCTGTCGACGAGGCTGTCCCCTGGTCGAAGTAAAACTTCCCGATGTCGGCAATCGTGCCGTCGGGATCCAGGGCACTGCCCGGATCCCCCGCATCGATGCAGGGAGAATCCACGGTGAGCTGGAAGGTCGAATCGCCAGGTACGCCGTAAAATAGAGGATCCGAGAAGATATTAAAGTAAGTGTCGCAGGAATCACCGTTGGTGTTCACACCGACGATCATTCCCAGGTCGGGAGGAGTATATCCCGTGATATTTCCGCCCTCGTTATCGTGGAAGTCACAGTAACCGACCTCAGCAAAGAGTCCGTTGAAGAAGTAGATCCCTCCGTCCCCGTAGTTGCCTTCAATGATGGTGTTGAGGATTATAGGACTGGAGGCAAAGCTCTCTATGCCACCTCCCAGGCCGACAGCGGTATTTCCGCTGATCGTGCAGTTAGTAACCGTAGTGCTGCTGTAATACACTTCGATACCGCCCCCCGCGATCCCGGCGTAGTTCCCGTCGATTAGACATCTTTCAATAGTCGTCGTCGCATCGTTACTGAGAATGCCGCCGCCAACGGTTTCGGTCGTATTGTTGCTTATGACGCAATTTGTGATTGTCTGGCTCGCATAGCGGCAGTTGATCCCGCCGGCGCCTGCAATGGAGGTATTGCCGGATATCTCACAGTCGAGTATGATCGCATCCGAGGAGTAACAGTAGATCCCGCCGGCGGAGTTACCGGCGTTGTTTCCCGTGACGGTACAGGAAGCGATGATCACGTCTGATGACGACGCCCAGATCCCCGCGCCGCAGACGTTCGTGGTGTTTCCGCTGATCGTGCAGTTGGTGATAATTGGATTGGCGCCCGTGGCGTAGATGCCGCCGCCGAAATTGGCGTTGTTGTCACGGATGGTACAGTTCGATATGGCAGGCCCGGAACTGAAACAATCGACGCCACTCTGTGTGCTCCCTGAAATCAGGCAGTAATCCAGGGTATTGGAATCATCCGAAGAGTCGTTGAAATCGATGCCCGTCCAGGTATCGCCCGGTAAGTCCGGTAGGAACCGGATGCTGTCCGTTTCCGTCCCGGCGGCGTAAAGGTATCCGTAAACGTCGAAACTCAGGTTTAAAGCGCCCTGAAACCGGAAGGTTGTTCCCGGTTGGAGAGTGAGTGAATCTCCTGCCTGGACCGAAATGTCGCCCACGACAGTGTATTCACCCGGATCGAAGGTCCCGCTCAGAGGACCGGACAGCTGCGCAGAACAGGTTGAGGATAGTGCAAAGAGGGATATGAGTAGAATCGTAAGTTTGTGCATGGTGCCGTCCTCCACACGGTTACCATTATACACTGTACCTAATCGACTTCTTTAATATAAGTAAAATTTCCTGCGAATTCAAGTAATTTTTCCCAACGGAGCATTTTTTTGACCGGAAGTGAAAACCTCTCCGAAAAGTACCAGGACTCAGTCTCCGAGCCGGGCAGCCAATCGCAACGGGAAGCTGAAACTTACGTCCAGCCGATCAGGAATGGCGGGATCAGCATTAAAAATCCGGCCAGGAAGAGAATGATCTCCAGCGGGAGGATCCAGAGCGCCCACTTCTCCCAGGGAATGTCCGCCAGAGTCAGAACGCCCATGGTCACCGCCGATGTGGGGATGGATTGATTTCTCCCCGAATAACTTTATTCTTAGTAGCGAAAGCAAATCGCGAGCCATCTTTGTCGAAGAGGAATGAGTAAGAATCGGAAGGGCCGCGCATTTCATGTCCGGGAATTATCAGGATTAATTCTCCTGTCACATGCT
Source organism: candidate division LCP-89 bacterium (assembly GCA_025774735.1). Next base: position 3,949 of record JALGZU010000347.1, read on the forward strand.
TGTCGAATGAATAAAACTTTGCGTGTAGTTGTTCTTTGTGATATCTGCTTCTCATAATAATGCCAACTAATTTGGCTTTCTCATTTATCGCCAATCCGACAATTCTTTCACCATTGGACACTTCAAACTGCTGTAATTCATTTCCCTCCTCAGAACTTAGCAAAATGACACGTTCTCCATAATCATTCACCAAAAGTTTTTTGCCATTTTCTGAAAAAATGGCATCCCAGCATAATGCATCAATTTCACGGATTATTCTACCTGAATCTGTTAGTAAGTAGCACTTAGAATCTTTTATACCAGGAATTTTATTCTTATACGTTCCGGAGCCAAGGCTTTTTAAACTAACTAGGATTCTCTTTCCATCAGGTGAAACTAACACTTGGCCTGGCGAATCCTCTAGGAAATTCTTCTTAAACAGTAAATTTCCCGTTTGATCAAAGATAAGAAGAGATGTTCCGTCACCATATTCGGGTAGTTCTGTTCTTGAAATTACAAATGCAAAAATTTTCCCATCTTCCGAGAAACTCTGTGTTCTACCACCCCTATGTATCCTTTTACCCGTTGCAACGTAATTCCTTAACTGATAGTTCGGTATTTCATTCGGTTCATAAAGGGAATATTTAGCGTAAACATTACCACTAATCCCGATGAAGAGAAGTTCTCCCTTATATCTTGAATATTCAACAACATAACCGGAAGGACTGAGAAGAGAAAATGAACCTCTTTGCCCTTCATAGTCTATTGATGTTCTTTCCCAACGTAATTCATCAAAAGGTTGATAGTATGAGCTGTGGATTTCATAACTTCCACCTTTCTCATCCAGTGCAACCGATCTAATTACAAAGGCTGCTTCAATTTCCCTCGCAACCTGCAAAGAAGCGACATTTTCAAATATATATTCCTTCTCTTCACTTTGTATTTTGTAAATGTAACCTCTTGATTCCCCAATTTTTGGAAGTCCATAAACAGTCTCTGGCTCAGACTTAGTTATAAATTTCCTTATTTCATCAGTCTTTGAGGAATAGTACAGGGCTTGCATTCTAGTTCTAAATCCAGGCACTTCTTCTTCATGGGTGAGGACCACCTGAGAAAAGCAAAAATTCCATAGGGTTGGC
>JALGZU010000348.1 GCA_025774735.1 candidate division LCP-89 bacterium
TTCGTCCAGGATCTGGTAAACCAGGTTTCACAGGTCCAGTATACGGACTACCTGCAAACCCTGGAGGATTTCGTCTCCCGCAATACCTTTTCTCCCGGTTGTGATGAAGCTGCGGACTGGATCTATGCCCAATTCCAGAGCTTCGGACTGGATGCCTCGTTCGACGGTTTCCAGATAAGCGGCGGGACTGAGCGCAACGTCATCGGCGAACTGCCCGGTCTGGTTTATCCCGATTCCATCATTTTTATCACCGGCCACATCGATGCTACCGCCGGATCGCCCTGGGGTCCCGAGCCGGTCGCGCCCGGCGCTGACGACAACGGATCCGGCACCGCCTGCTTCATCGAATGCGCCCGGATTCTGTCGCAGTATCACTTCGAGAAAACCATTCGTTTCGTCGGCTTCGCCGGGGAAGAGCAGGGCCTTTACGGAAGTGAAGACTACGTACAGGACCTGCTGGCGGCTCAGACTCTGGTCGTCGGTTCCTTCAACTATGACATGATCGCCTGGTCGGGTGATGATCCTCTGCCACCTGATCTGGTCATTTATGCCGATAACAATCCCCGCTCTCAGGCCATGGCCAACAAGGTCGCCGAAGCGATCATGACCTTCGTCCCCACCGGGTTGGAACCGGACGTGGACATCTCTCCGACCATGTCGGGATCGGATCACTATCCCTTCTGGGACGTCGGCTGGCCGGCCATCTGCGGAATTGAAGACCAGGCCTGGGGCTCGGATTTTAATCCCTTCTACCATTCGGTGGAAGATCTGGTCTCCAACTGCGATCTGGAGTACGCCACCAACGTCACCCGGGTCGCTCTGGCCGCCCTGGCGGACTACGCCGTGCCCATCGTCGAAAGTGGTCCCTACGTGACGGTATCGGACACGGAATTCGACGAAGTTATCGGTAACGGCAACGGAGTTCCCGATCCGGGTGAGACTATCAGCATCCTGGTAACCCTGATCAACGTGGGGGATGAAGGCGCCACCGCCGTGGCCGCAGATTTGGCTACGACCGATCCCTATCTGACCATAACCCAGAACACGGCGACCTACCCCGACTTGGCTCCAATGCAGACCGGCGTCGGCTCCCAACCATATATTATCGAGATCGACGCGGGCTGTCCCAACGGCACCTGGGTCAGCAGTGATTTGGATATCACCGCTTCCCCAAGTTACCAGAACAGCGTGCCGATCAATTTCGTAGTCGGAGATCCCGCTTACGAACCCACCGGCCCGGATACGTACGGCTATCTGGCTTACGATCCCTTCGACGAGCCGGAATACCCGGTCTACGAATGGGTGGAGATCAGCGCCGATTCCGGCGGGCCGGGGACAATGGTCAACTTCACGCAGGACGACCAGGCCTTGCAGTTCGACCTGCCCTTCAGCTTCCAGTACTACGGCGTCTCCTATGACCGCTTTACCATCGCCGCCAACGGCTGGATCGGTATGGGGGAGACCTTCGACGACGACTACTCCAATTCCGGCATTCCCAACAGCGACGGCCCCGCGGCCATGATCGCTCCTTACTGGGAGGATCTGTCTCCCCAGCGTACCAATTCGGGTAAAGTATGGCAGTGGCACGATGACGTCGATCACCGCCTGGTGGTGGAATACAATCACGTCGAACAATATGCTCCGACCGGAAATTTTGAAACCTTCCAGGTCATCCTGCTGGATCCGGCTTACCACCCGACGCCAACCGGTGACGGAGAGATCATCTTCCAGTATAAAGACATGTCCGTTGAACTTCAGTCCGACGGCACGGTCGGCATCGAAAACGCCGCTGAAACGGACGGATTGCAGTATTTCTACGATGGCGGTTACGATGTTCACGCTCATGACATCGAAAACGAATTCGCCATTCTCTTCGTCCCGCCCAGTGCAGTGCCGGATATCGTTGTGGAACTGGTCGGACACGGCCAGCCCATCGTCATCCCGGCAACAGGCGGGAGCTTCGATTACAACATCGCCGCCACCAACAACGAACCGACGGCGCAGACCTTCGACGTCTGGTGCGACGTAACCCTGCCCAACGGATCGCCTTACGGGCCGGTGCTGGGTCCGGTGAACATTACCTTCGATCCCGGCGGTACCTTAGACCGGGAACGCACCCAGGCGGTACCCGTTGGAGCGCCGCCCGGAATGTACAGCTACAACGCTTACGCCGGCATCCATCCCGACGTCGTCTGGTCGTCGGACAGCTTCCCCTTCGAAAAGACCGTCTTCGGCGACGGCGAAGCGTTCGATAGCTGGTCAAACTGGGGTGAATCCTTCACCGAAATCAACGGTCCTGCTGCAGTCTCAGCTCCCGAACAATTTGCACTGCAGGAAGCCTACCCCAATCCCTTCAATCCGGCCACCACCATCGGTTTTGCCCTGCCCGAAGCGGGCAAGGTGCTTCTGAGTGTTTACGACATCAGCGGACGGATGGTCGCTACGCTGGTGAATGGTTATCGTGTGGCGGGATTATACGAAGTAACCTTTGATGGCTCTGACCTGTCTTCGGGGATTTATGTCTACCAGCTCAAAGCCAATAACTTCTCTGCTAATGGGAAAATGGTGCTGGTGAAGTAGAAACATTTTCAAAAAAGTCCGGTGAGGATTAAGGTGTGCTCCCAAATTTACCTTCGGACTTTTTCCCTCGGCTTGGTAATTCTGATTGTTACTTTCCAAGTTACCAACGCCCAGGACAGTCTAAACGTCACAAAAATCGGCGAGCTTTACGATTTCTGGCACTGCGCTTACGACGTGGAATTGTCGGGGGATTATGCTTACATCGCCGATGGCGATAATGGCGTGCGCACCCTTGATATATCCCAACCCGACCAGCCGGTGGAACTGAATCTGCTTTCTCTTCCGGCTCTCATTGACGATCTGGACCTGTCCGGTGACCTCCTCTTCGCTGTCACACATTGGGGTTACGGGAACAATACGCTGTATATCATTAGCCTGGAGAGTCCTGAAGCGCCGGTATTGGTCGGACAGATGACCTTTGCCGACTGGATCAGTGCAGTGGGTGCCCAAGGGAATTACGCCTATGTTGTCAGCTATTGGTCGGACGATTTGAGAATCCTCGATGTCTCCAATCCGTCTACACCTGTCCAGGTAGGATACCTGGGAATGGGAGGCTCAGCTAAGTGCGTGGAGATCGCCAGCAATTACGCTTACGTAGGTGGATCATTCGGCGTGAAGGTTGTCAACATCACCAATCCGGCGGCGCCTTATGTCGTTGGACAAGCAGGGCCCTGGACGAACGATATTGAAATCGTTGGGAACACCGCCTACATCGCCGACGACGGCTCTTTTTGGATCATGGATATCACGGTTCCTTCCAATCCCTACACCCTCGGATATTGCTATGCATCCACCTATGTGGATTATGTTACCGTTTCCGGCGATTACGCCTTTGTAGGGGGGTCGTTTTGGGGCACTTCTCTACCCGGTGTTAGTGTAATCGATATGACTGATCCTGCAAATCCCTCCGAAGTTTATTTCTGGGAAACC
>JALGZU010000038.1 GCA_025774735.1 candidate division LCP-89 bacterium
CCTCGCGGGCGTTCTTTTTCACCGGAGCCGGCAGGCGGCTGTCAGCGATGATCTTTTTGATGTCTGCCAGGTGTCGCGCAGGTTGCGCCTGGGTGACCTCAACATTCACCTGCTGGGCTGAAATACCGTGGCGCTTAACTCGCCTGAAATGGACCTTATACCCCTCCACGGCAAGACCGGACAGAGCTTCCGACCAGGTTTTCCTGTCCACACCCAGATCGAAGAGGGCGGCCAGGATCATATCACCGGATACGCCGGAATAGGCATCGAAATAAAGAATACTCATGAGCGGTTGAGATCGGGAATGATCTTCTGCATATAATCGACAATTCGTTCAGTGGCGCCCTGCCCGGACTGTGTCAATTTCCGGGACGCTTCGGCAGTCCGCTGCCAGGCCGTTCGATCTTCCAGATATTGGCGTAGACCCGTTTCCAATTCCCCCGAAGACGACACGCACTTTGCTCCCTGGCACTCGAGAAGGGCCTGCGCTTCATGGGACATATAATACCGGGGGCCGAAGAACAGCGGAATGCTATAAACAGCAGGTTCCAGGACGGAGTGAACCCCTTCACCGAAGGCTCCACCGACGTAAGCCACCCAGGCGGACCGGTAGAGATTCGCGAGGATTCCGATTCGGTCCACCACCAGGACATCAGAATGTGGAAGATCACCGTTCAACTGGGAGAAGCGCACCGGGCGCAAACCCTTCCCATACAGGTAGTAATCGGTATCGGCCAGAAAATCAGGATGGGGTTCGTGTGGCACCAGGATGAGGTAGAGTTCGGGAAATTCTTTCTTCAATTCCGCATAGGCGGGAATCAAAACGCGTTGATCGGGCCCCCAGGTACTCCCCCCGAGCAAGACTTTCTTTCCCTCCGTCCACGAGGCGGGCAGTGGTTGTGAACTGGTTTGCTCCGTCTGGCTCATGCGGTCGGCCGTGCGATCATAGCGCGAATCGCCCACCACCTCTATCTTTTCAGGGCTGAGCAACTTCGTCAAACGCAGTGCGTGCGAATCGGCCACCGTCAATACAGCCGTCAGGTCATTCAGGAAACTGCGACTCAGGCCTCTGCCCAAAAGACCCAACCTCCGGCTTTTTTCATGGAGGTTGGCGTTGATCCAGATTACGGGGATCCCGGCATCAATTCCAGCCCAGACCATATTGGGCCAGACATCGTGCTTGACGAAGATCATGGCGACCGGATTGAGAATACGGAAGAAGCGCCGGGCGGAAACGATATCATCGAAAGGAAGATAGCTGTATGAATCAACGTCATCCGCTTTAGAGATCGGGCTTAATCCGGACGGGGAGAAGTAGGTAACGTGGAGGTGCAGGCGTTCGAAGCGCTGTTTCAGGAGGGTGAGTACCGGACGGGCGGCTTCAAATTCGCCCGCGGAAGCACAGTGAAGAACGATGAGTTTATGCTGGCTGGGCAGATTCTTCCGGATGTCATTCAGCCGTTGAAAGAGCCCTCTATGCTCGTGGTAACCGCGCCGAACTTTGGCATTGAAGGGTCGGGTAATCTGAACACCCAGATATAACAGAGGTACGACAACCAGGTTGTAGAACAGAAACCAGAATGGATTGCGACGGCTCATTTCAGTTCGGTCCGGATCTAATCAAACTAATGCAACGTCGTAGTAGATATAACTCCAGGATGAGCGTTTAGTTTCGCTTCAGGAGCTGATATAGCGGTTGTAGATAGCACGCGCTCTGGCGGGATCGGTAATCCCCTTAAGGAAGGCGCGCCCATCCGGGAACAGGTAGATTTCGGCCTCGGGGACGTTCACGCGCAGCAATTCTTCGGAAACTGCGACATCCGCCGCGTCACTGAGACGCCGAGCCAGCGCTTGAAGATCCAGCGACATGGCCCTATCGGGCAGTATATAGACGGTTTCCCGACCACAGAGCCGGGCGGCCTGGGAGGCGATCCGTCCCTCGAGATATTCGAAATTACTTTGGTCGCAGGTAGGGCAACCGGGCCTCTTCTGGACTTCTATCCTGGTCCAGCGGTCGGAAACGAAGTCGATTTCGTTGAGGCAGGTATCGGGATCCTTCCCCAACAGTAACTTCAGCGCCATCGTCAATCCGACTGCGGTAATAGCTTGAGCCGCACCCAACCAGACTCCGGCCGTTTCACAGGTTGGCAGGTCAGCGGCATCTGGTGGGTTTTCTATGGTGCAGCGGAGACAGGCGGAACGATTCGGCCGGACGGCCATGACGGATCCAGTATAACCGACCACCCCCGTGTAAATCCAGGAAATATTTGACTTTACGGCGAAATCATTGATCAGGAAGCGGGTTTCGAAGTTATCAGTCGCATCTATGATCAAATCGACACTGCCGAGTAACTTCTCGGCAGATCGAGAGGTTAAATCGGCAGAATGAGCTTCGATCTGCAGACCAGAGTTAACCGCAGCGAGCCGCTTTTCCGCCACCAGCGCTTTGGGCAAGAGATTCCCAACATCCTCCTCTTCGAAAAGGAGCTGCGTGGCGAGGTTGTGCTCTTCGACGATATCCCGATCAATCAGGCGCAACAGATCCAAGTTCAAACGAGCCAAGGCCATAGCGTAATAGCCGCCCAGGGTACCACAACCAACCAAGGCGATCCTCGTTCTCCTGAGTTTATTCAACCCAGCATCACCAATGTCAGGGAGGCTCATCAGGCGGGTGTAGCGCCGGGATGTCATGATAGATTTAGGCCTAATCTCAGCGCCTTGATGTTCTGATCGTGTACTTTGGGGGGTAGACAACGTAGGACAGCCTGCTCGAGGGCCTCGCAGGAGACGACATCAGTAAGTTTAACGAGGGCACCAAGACCGATCAGAGTGGCTGCTTCGCGATTCCCCAACTCATCAAGTGCCAGTTTCAGAAAGGGGAAAGGTCTCTTCTCGCCTGGGGAGTCGAACTTCTGGCTGATGGTACCCGGATCGAAGATGATAGAGGTTTTTTCGAGTGCGCCCCGTAGGTTGGCTTCCAAACCTTTTTCGGCCATGAGGAGGAGGGCATCGGGACTGCGCACTTCGGGAAAATGCACCAGATCCGGAGAAATGACGACATCAGCAGTGGAATGTCCCCCCCGGGATTCGACACCATAGGCTGTGGTCAAAGCAACGTGGAGTCCCATCCCAATGGCAGCCTCGCCAAGGAGGCGTCCGGCAAAACCCAGTCCCTGCCCCCCGACACCGCAGAGTTTAATTTCCATCGCTGCCTCCCGCCTTGCGGATCACCTCTCGATAAGCGTCGGTGTATTCCTGCTGTTCCCGATCACAAAGAACGCCTATAGGGAATTTATCGGATTCGGGCGTCCATCTGGCTTTGGGGATGACCTCTTCCCGGATTCTCTCGATCATTTCAGCAGCACTGCCGAGATCGTTGAATTTACCGTACATGGTGGGGCAGGGTTCCATGACTTCGATAAAAGCGAAGCCGCCCTTGGTGATCCCGCGCTTGATGTATTTGACCAGATTGTGATAGTGGAACACGGTTGACCGGGCGACAAACGAGGCTCCAGCGGCCTGCACCAGAGCACAGAGATCGAAGGCCGGTTCCGGCAACCCATAGCGGGAGGTAGAGCTGCGGTCGCCCATCATTGATGTGGGCGAATATTGACCCCCGGTCATGCCGTAGTTACGGTTGTTGGCCACCAGCGCAAGGATACCGAGGTTGCGGCGTGCGGCGTGGATCAGGTGGTTGCCGCCGATGGAGGCGGCATCACCGTCTCCCATCATGGCGACGACGGTCAATTCAGGATTGCCCAGTTTGACGCCAGTTGCGTAGGCTATAGCCCTGCCGTGGAGAGTGTGCAGCGCATTAGTCAGGAAGTAATCATCGGAACGGCCAAAACACCCGATGCCGGTCACGACGGCTATTCTATTGGTCGCCAGCTTCAGCTCGTCGAACGCCTGTGCAAGAGCCTTGATGATGACTCCGTGTCCGCAGCCAGAACACCAGAAGGTTGGCAGCTTGGATTCGTTGATGTAGGTGAAGATAGACATGGGATCCGTATTTCAATTTCCGCTGAATGCCAGTTTGTTACTCCGGGGCTGCTTTTCCAAAAAGATCTTCCGGACGCAAGCGCTGGGAACACTCGTAAAGGTCGCAACATGTATGGCATACGCGTTTGTAAGCGCGAAGGCCGGTAAGTTCCACATCCGGTGATATATCCCCCTTTTTAACGGGCTCTTGACGCAGGAGATCGGTACTCAAATACTTTTTATTATCATCGGGGAAGACCGTTGCCAGCACAGCTCCCTCGCCGAGTTCGTTCTGAACCTTGATGGCGCCAATGAGGTTCGCCCCCGAGGAAATTCCCACTGCCAGCCCCAGGCAAGTAGCAAGTTTTTGAGCCATCTGGATGGCATCTCCATCAGATACGGCGACGACTCTGTCGAGGCTCTCCAGATCAACGATCTGGGGAATGAATTCATCCGATATCCCCTGGATCCGGTGACTGCCGGTTTTATGCCCCGTGGAAAGAGTTGGTGATTCAGCAGGTTCGAGGGGATGAATTTTAACGGAGGGATTGCACTTCTTGAAGAACCGGCCCACGCCCATAATCGTCCCGCCCGTACCAACGCCAGCCACGAAGGCATCGGGGACGAGATTATTGAAATGGAGTTGCCACCATATTTCCGGCCCCGTGGTCAGTTCATGGGCAGCCACGTTCGCCCGGTTGGAGAACTGGCGCGGCAGGAAGACATTTTCCTGTTGATCCACAAGCTCTTCTGCCATTTTAATGCTACCGATGAACCCGCCCTGTTCCCTCGTCACGGGCCTGATCTGGGCTCCATAACTCTGGATCAGGTCCACCCTCTCCTGGCTCATCCAGTCAGGCATGAAGATGAGGACGGGGTGTCCTAGCGAGCGGCCGATGGCGGCAAACGAGATACCCGTATTCCCACTGGTGGCTTCCACGATGGTATCACCGGGTTTTATTTGACCATCAAGGTATGCCTTTTCAAGAATATGGAGAGCCATCCGGTCTTTGATGCTCCCGGTCATATTGAGTTGCTCGGATTTGGCAAAAACAACCCGCTTCGTCCCCTTATAGGTAAAATCAATGGCGAGAAGGGGCGTATTGCCGATTAAGCGCCCCAGACCACGAAAACTTTTCTTTAAGGTTGGATTCAATTCAACTGTGTGTTTCATCGATGCATTTTACCTTATTAGGTGATTTATCATCTGCACCGCGATGAATACCGGAATATCAGCCATTTTCACTCCCCATACAACTTCACAGATCACTCTTCCCAGTTAAAGTCCGAATTCCTCAAGATGAAAAACGTGACACTGTTCATTCAAATGAAAATGGACAGGTTATATTTGCGACTGACACTTATTGGAACCATGCCCACTGCTTCGCATTTTGTGCCCTGGTTCATACACTATGGATTGAATAGTGAGGTTAAACTTAACCTCGTAATAGGTGATCCCATGCGATATTTGTTTTCTATTGACAGTTACGCCCGGGCTTTCTAAGGAATCAACCAGCGTTACATCTTCAGTGAAGAGAAGGATGGTTTCGCAGCCCAGCGTCAAGTCGGATCCCAAAGGGATTGGTTCAATACTCTTATTGAAACCTAAACGGGCGATATTTCCATTGACCGGGTGTGGTAAAAGACTCATAACGCGAAAGTCGGGCAGTTGATATGAGACTCTGCGCCAATCGTAATCTCTACCAGATATCCATATCACAGCAGCATCACGGTCATAATTTGATTTTATCGCATCTGTCCAAACCATGGTGTATTTATCAATCACAGCTATACGGCTGCGCGCCAGCGTGTCCATTTTTCGAGAAGCGGTACATATCAGATTTTTAGAGATCGCCTCTGAACCAGGCGGTTTCAAACCTGCCGGATAGAATAAAAAATACGCGGCGGATAGGATGAGAATTACCCAGATGTAATTCGTTCGTACAGGTGATACTCCGTTTGCTGTCCATTTATAATACTCATCCATCCATAATACACCCAGAACGATCAGTCCCGGCAGAAAGAGCAGGATGTACCCCGGTTTGACCAAATGAAATGAAAGTTGGAATGCTAATGCGGGTAAAAAAGCCATGAAAAGAAACTTTTCGATACGTCTGTTCTTATCGCTACAGCTGGCATGTTTCTCTCGCATCTTTAAGAAAATAACCGGTAAGATCCATCCAATACCGATAAATAACCAAATCGCCGCTTTTACCAGCATAACAGCATGTTGTTGCAGGGTTGCACCCATAAACACACTTGAGCTAGTTGTCGTCGATGTGAATAATTTAAATAGCGCGGTCATGAAATTCAGGTTCGCCCAGACCAAAGTAGGCGCTAACCATAAAAAATTACCAAGCACGAAGAAAACAGCGAGAAGTCCCGCCTTTCTTAAGAAAGATCTCCTTCCCAAACAATAGACTGCCAGTGGGATTAAAAACACCATTACATCCGGTCGAAATGCGCCGGATAATCCCCAGAGCAACCCGCACAAAACCAATCGAAAACCGGAGGGATTATTGTAAATTTTGGCAAAGACATAGGTAAGCCACACCCATACGGCAGATCCAATCAAATAAAGTGAAATAACTTCACCGTAGAACCACACCAGCGGGTTAAAAGCCGAAATGGTTGCCGCTATGATTCCTACCTTTTGATTAATCAGGTATTTTCCAAGTTGGAAAACTCCAAATGTTAAAAGTATCGTGCAAATAAAATTAAGGCTTAACAATGCCGCATGGGGATCATTTACAAGGACGTTTACAAAGCGACTGGCAAGAATAAATCCAATATAACCGGGTGGATGGGGCTTATCCTGTAAAAGATCGAAGTCGTCTATGGCAAAAATCAAGTTGACTGAATCCCAATCGTATGGGGTTTCCTCAAGAAAAAATAACCGACTGACTATAAGGAAAAATCCCAACGCCAATGTGTACAACTTCAGCCTGTTATTCTGAAAAATCATAAAGGAAGCCCATGCTGAGGCTTTTTACAATAATGACAAATGGGATATAATTAATGGACCATCTGATGCTTATTCTAAATGAGTTGTTATCTCTTCGGGTTGTATTATCGTCCCATCCGTCTTATTGATGCGCACGATTTCCACATCGGTACCGAGGACACGCTCAACCTCCCTCGACACCTGGCCCCAATTCAGTTCGGGAACAACCACTTTCTTCACTCCCTCAGCCGCCTTCCGCACGGCTTTATCCGGGAAGGGCCAAAGGGTCATCAATTTCAGGAAATTGACTTTCGCTCCGGAAGCTCTTGTTTCCGCAACTGCCTGGCGCCCGCTCCGGGCCGAGATACCAAAGGAGACAACCAACTGTTCGGCTCCGTCCTCCAGTTCGGTTTCCCAGCGGCAGATGTCGTCAGCCCTGTCCTGGATCTTATGGTATAACCGCGAGTTTTTGAATGTGATATTTTTGGGATCAGGAGTGGGGACACCTCGCTGATCGTGTGTAGTTGACGATGCTCTCACGATATGCGGACCGCCGAAGGGCGACATGGGAGGAACGTCGGTGAGGTTTTCCGCTTTATAAGGCAGGAATTCATCCCCGCAGGGAGCAACATTCCGATTCACCACAGGGCACTCCGCCAGGGCATCGAGATCGACATCCTCTCTCATGTGTCCGATGACTTTATCCGTCATCAGGAAGACCGGAACCCGGTATTTTTCGGCCAGATTGAAAGCCTCGATAGTTAACTCAACGGTCTCTGAGATGGTCGATGGCGCCAGAGCGATGATGGGATAGCCTCCATGGGATCCCCAGCGAACCTGGTAGACATCTCCCTGCCCGACCTTGGTGGCCAGGCCGGTCGAAGGTCCACCCCGCTGCACGTCGACGATGACGCAGGGCACTTCCGCCATGATGGCCATGCCAACGTTCTCCAGCATCAGGGAGAGGCCGGGGCCCGAGGTGGCAGTCATTACCTTATGACCGCAGAGGGAAGCCCCAATGCATGCGGCCAGCGACCCGATCTCGTCTTCCATCTGGATGAATTTCCCGCCGACCTGCGGCAACCGGACGGAGAGGTGGCTGGCGATTTCGGATGACGGAGTGATGGGGTAACCGGCGAAGAACCGGCATCCCGCAATCAGTGCACCTTCAACGACCGCTTCATTTCCGGAGATGAACTTCTTCATATATTTCGCGTTGTGTTGTAGCCTACAAAAATTAGTAACAGATAGCTTGCCGTTTGATCAATTGGGTATGATTTCTATTTGACAATAATTCCAAGCCAGGGTATCGCCCAATTGCGTAATGACGTGACCATAGATGGCTATATCCAGAGTATCTTGAATAAGTGGACCACCATATTGGTACCAGATTTGTGGATTGAGGTAACCCGTCCCCAAATCGTTAACGATCAGACTGTAAAATGTGGGCGTAAAGACGCCGTAATCCGATGATGAGCTGAAGAAGATCCATTCGCCGTAGTATCCCTCGAAATCCAGAGGGAGAGTTGGATTCAGGGAAAGCACTGCGTTCTGGTCCGTCGTGATGACGGGCGGTTCCACGTTCAGCGAGAAGACAGCCGAATCGGGGCCGACGGGGTCCTTCGATCCGGCGCAGCCTGAGAACAGAAGAGCCAGCCAGAACATCGATATAACCGTTAATCCAACTCGCATAGATCAATGATGTATGATAGTCACCGTCAGCGTGTCTCCGGCGATCACTTCTTCGCTCTGTTCATCATGATAGGCCGCCGCGAAGATCGTGTCGACACTGCCGGTATAGTTATTGGGATAGTAATAGACCGGCCATTGGGTTCCGGTCGGTTCGGTCGACTGGGAGTAGGTAGCTGAAGTAATCGACGAATTGGATGAATCCTGAGACGCTGCATAAAACGTCAGGTATTTTCCATCAACGGGATTCCCGGAGCTTGTCAGCCAGCAGGAAACAATCCCACCGGTGTCCGGATAGACAGCAGCCGGTTCGATGGAAATTTCCAGCTGAAACTGCGGAATGGTGGTTCCACCATCGCCGCCGCCCGTAGGGCTGGACGTACAACCGAGAGCCCAGATGAGCCCCAGCAGGGGCAACAAGCCATAGGCGGTATATTTACCGAGTGTTTTCATGGTAAATCCCCTTTAATCCAGGCCTATCAGCGGTTGAATCCTCACTCCTGAGGTTTGCCTAAAACGGCTTCGAACAGCTCTTCGTCCATGGGATGGCCTTCAGCCAGGAGCTGCCGGTACTTGATGAAATCGATGGTATCCTTGCCGGTGATCTTCTTGGTGTTGAAAGCGTGGAATCCGAGGTATGCCTCGCCCTGCATGTTAGCGGCCAGCCAGTGGCGGTTTGCCAGCTTGGTCTGATCCCAAAAGAACTTCTTCTTCATGCGGATACCATCGATGGATTTAATCAGGCAGCCGGGGAAAAGGTTGGTAAAGGTCCAGGTGATCTTTCCGACCTCCTTATCGAGCAGTTCGAAATCGATCGTGGCCGTTTTCAGGAATTCGCGCGCTTTCTTGGCTTCTTCCCCTCGCTTGAGTTCGCCGTACACGATTTCGCCGTCCTCGATATATCTATCCAGAATCACGGACGGATTGGGGATGAATTTGTCCCCTTCCTTGATTACACGAGCGACCTTGCTGATTAGTCCGAGTTTCTTCATTTTGTAGGCGGACCACAGTTCACAAGAGATGCAGTTCCACATGGCATCTTCGATGGTGAGAAACCAGGGGAGGAAGTCCGTCGAGCCGCCGTCCGGGGCGCTGCCGTGACGCGGTCCAGCCTGTCCGAAGATGGCCGTATCCGCGGCGACGGCGAGATCGCAAGCCATGCCGATTTCCTGACCGCCGGCGATGCGCATCCCGTTGACGCGACAGATGGTCGGTTTCTTGCAATTCAGGATGGCATCGACCATCCCGTTGAAGAGATCCATGTAGGCGCCGTATTCGGTATTGCGCCCGCTGTAGTATTCGGCGTATTCCTTGGTATTGCCGCCGGTACAGAACGCTTTTTCTCCCGCTGCCGTAAACACCACTGCGACCACGCGACGGTCCATCGAGGCACGGTTGAATCCGGCGATGACTCCCTTAACCATGCCGGTGGTATAAGAATTATATTGCCTGGGATTGTTCAGAATTATCCAGGCATTGAATAGGCCTTCGACGTCGTTCCCTTGCGGATCCCGGATGGGACGCAATTCATAGATGACCGAAGGCGGTTCCGTACCGAACCATTCGTCCCCCCACAGGTCGTGATCTTTCAATCCCCCTTCACGGGGAAGCCATGACAGTGACATCATTCCTCCGGTTTTTATAGACAATTATTGATTATATGTCTACCTATAACTCATTTGCCGTTATCAGCGAGTTTGGGTTTGAATAGCCCTTCGTTCATGAGCCTGCCGATGGTCGAGGCGAGTTCCACCAACCTGAGTTCGGTAATTCCCAATTGCCTGTATTCGCGATAGTACGCTTCGGTCACGTTGACAAAGCTGTCGGAGCGAGTGCGTTTCTGCCGGGCATCTTTGACAAACAGGGCGACTGCCTCGATCAAATCGTTAGTCAATTCCACCCCGTCGCGTTCCAGTCCTTCGCGATAAACCGGTTGCTCAAGAACGGCTTTGACGGCAGCGATGCCGCTGTGCTTGCCGAAGACGTATCTGATGCGTCCCCCGACGAGTTCAGGATCGATGATCTGATAGATCGACTTGTCGATCAGCATGCCAGCCGTGTGAATGCCCGATTCGTGTGTGAAGACGCCTTCGCCGATAATAGGGGCGTGCGCGGAGACCGGAATGCCGGAGTAGTTTTCCACCATTCTGCGCAATTCCCTTAGTTTCTCGTATCTGAAATGAGGCAGAGTGATGCCGTACAAGAGTTTCAGAGCGACCACGACTTCATGTAACGGTGCATTTCCGGCTCTCTCCCCCATGCCGTTTACGGTACAGGTGGGAACGGTGATCCCGTGGCTCATGGCGCGGATGGTGTTGATTCCGGCCAGACCGAAATCGTTGTGAAAATGGACGACGAGGTCCTGATCGGGGAATTCCTTGACGATACGAGGGATGTAGTAATCGACACCTTCAGGAGAAAAGCAACCCACGGTATCCGGGTAGCTGTAGCGCGTGCCTCCTGCAGTGTATCCCGCCTTGGCGAGTTCGATGGTATATTCGAGGTCGGCGCGGGAACCGTCTTCACCCCCGAATTCGATAGATTTGACCCCCTTGTCACAGGCGTACTTGATGGCATCGCACATCATCTTCAGGTTGGCTTCGCGGTAAAATTCAACCGGCAAATCGAGCCATTCAGATTGCTCACGCCCCATATACTTGACCAGGGTCTTGCCCACCTTGTACTTAAGGTGCAGGTCGGATCCCGAAGTGAAGATGAAGAACGTAATCTCGTTGATATCAACGTTGATCTCTTCCAACGTTTGGATCGTCGTATCGATATCCTTGGGATTAGACCGGCACATGACCAGCAGCTCCAGATCTTCACGGATTTCGCCTTTGTTCTTCCCCTGTACGATGAGCTGCAGAGCCCGCCGGTCGGAGAGCGCGGCCATGGGGAATCCCAGGTCCATGATGTCAACTCCGATGTCAGAAAGGGCCACAGCCAGTTCATACTTCTGCCCAGGGGAAAAGGCAACCCCGGGCATCTGCTCACCATCTCTCAGAGTGGAATCGTAGATCTTGATCCGCTCCGGCGAAGGGAAGTTCATGCCCGCGGTATAGTCTGTGGGCTGATGAATCAACTTATCCAACGGTTCACGGAATTCCATGGTTGTAGTCCTCACATTTGCATCGGGAATCCGCTCATATGACCGGTGCGCCGATTCCCCGAACTCGACGCCCGTTTTTAGGCCAGTTAATTACGATTTCAAAATTCAGAGCGACGAACCTCGTTCAAATAAACTCGAGGATTCGTTTCTTACACGCTTATTTCTGTGCCAGCCTTTGCCGGACGTATTCTTCCAAACCACCCAGATCGATAATGCTGCGAATCCGATCCGGGAAGGGAGCCGCATTGAAAGTGCCACCGCGGGTCAGGTTGGTAATTTCTCCATTCTCCAGATTAATATAGAGGCGATCACCCTCCTGTGCCGCCTGCACAGCGTCGGGACATTCCAGAATCGGCAGGCCGACATTGATCGAATTGCGGTAGAAAATGCGGGCGAAGGATTCCGCCACAACGGCTCCCACACCCGCTCCGAGGATCGCCAGGGGAGCATTTTCACGAGATGATCCGCAGCCGAAGTTTCTGCCCGCAACGATGATGTCGCCCGGCTGCACGCGCCCGGCGAAAGTGTCATCCAGATCTTCGAGGCAATGAGGGGCCAGCTCTTCCTTGTGATAGGAGGTGCAGTAACGCGCCGGGATGATGACATCGGTATCGACGTTGTCCCCGTATTTAAAGACCGTCCCTTCCATAATTTTCCACCCTGGGTTAGCCGAATATTTTGCAGTGCTGTTTCGCTCTCGCCCGGCTATAATGAATTATTCGTATTCAGATTCTCTATTATGACGCTTAGCCACTCCAGCAGTTTTTTCTGATCGGCGGCAGCAAGGTCTTTCGAAGCGCGTTTATTAACCTTCTTGCCAATCGCATTCCAGTCTTTGTATGCCCGGAGCCCTTTCGCCGTCAGAGAGACGTGTTGAGCGCGGCGGTCGTCTTTATCCTGAGTGCGGACGATCAGGTTCATCTCCTGCAGTTTGTCGAGACTGCGGGTGATAGTGGCATTGTCAATATTGACCATCTTGCCCAGCTCTGTCTGCATCAGATTCTCGTTCTCGCCCAGCGCCATTAACAGCATCCACTGGGAGGGAGTAATACCCGCCGAAGCGAGCTCTTTTTCGAGGTTCGAGCGCATCCAGCGGGCGACGAGATTAATCTGCGTCCCTAAACTGTCCGAAAACTTTTCGAGGCTTTCCAACGTCTAACTCCTCCAAGCAATCATTCCAGACCCGGCTAAGCATCATTTTCAAAACTGATCAAGTCGCAATCTAACCAGGTTGGATCTTCACTTCACTCAACAATATTTAGTAATCAAGACTCTACAGTTCATCGGGATGAACCAGTTCACCCGCTACCGCTGCTGCTCCCGCCAGCGCCGAACCCGCCAGATAAACCTGACTGGTCGGATGACCGTTGCGGCCGACGAAGTTGCGGTTGGTCGTATATAGGCCGATCTCATTTTCGGCTAAAATCCCCATGTGCCCACCGATGCAGGGTCCGCAGGTCGGGGGACTCAGAACGGCGCCGGCTTCGGTGAAAGTTTCAGCCAACCCGGTGTCGATCATTTCGAGCAACACATCCCGGGATGAGGGAATTACGATCAGCCGGGTGGAGGGATGAACCGGGTTTCCGTCCATCGCTTCGGCCGCAAGCTGGAAATCGCTGAGACGGCCGTTTGTGCACGATCCCAAGACCACCTGGTCGACCTTGACGCCTTTGACCTCATCGACAGGAACGGC
>JALGZU010000039.1 GCA_025774735.1 candidate division LCP-89 bacterium
GTCTATCATTACAACGCTTATGCCGTCGTGGATCAGGATACATCGAAGGACAGCTTCATGTTCGGTAAGCTGGGGACGACAACTGACGGCATCGATGGGTGGGGAAATGCAGGAGATCCGCTGATCGACATTGGCGGGGGACAAGCCCCCGGACTACACGGTACACCTGAGATCGTGACGAATTATCCAAATCCGTTCAATCCCGTAACGGTCATCAGCTATCAGCTTTCAGCAATCAGTTTCGTGAACCTGGCTGTTTACGACGTTTCGGGGCGGAAAGTTGAGGATTTGGTGAACGGCTGGCGGGATGTCGGCATCCACGAGGTCACCTTCGACGCCTCTCATCTTGCCTCCGGCATCTACGTTTACATGCTGGAAGCCGACCAATTCACAGCTAGTGGAAAGATGGTGTTGATGAAGTAAAAAGGAAAAAGGAAAGAGTAGGGGCGTCCCGGTGGGACGCCCCTAATTTTTTGCCTTAACTTTCGCTTGATATTCACGAGAATATTGTTAAATTGCCGGATGGTCTTTGCTATTACAGTCCGTTCATTCTCCAGACGAAGGTCGATCCGATGAATGCCCCTCCGACATCCACAAGTGCACCCAGGATACAGTACAAAATTCTGGGTGTCCTCGCACTGGCCCACATGCTGCTCCACGTCTTCACCAACGGCAACTACGGCATGTTCCGGGATGAGTTCTACTACATCGCCTGTTCGGATCATCTCGCCTGGGGTTACGTCGATCACCCGCCCCTCTCCCTGCTTCTTCTGAAACTCAGCCGCTTCGCTCTCGGTGATTCGGTGCAGGCGGTGCGGCTCCTGGCTACCCTTTCGGGCGGCGCCCTGGTCTTTATGACCGGGCTTTTGGCCCGCGAACTGGGAGCCAACAGGTTCGGGCAGACGCTGGCGGCTCTCTGCATGGCGATTTCTCCAATGCACCTGGGTATTACCGGCATCTTCTCTATGAACACCTTCGATTTCCTCTTTTGGGCAGCGGCCTTCTACGTAGTCGTCCGACTCGTGAAAACGGAGAACGGGAAACTCTGGCTGGTCCTGGGTCTGGTGCTGGGATTGGGATTGCAGAACAAAATCAGCGTACTCTTTTTCGCCTTCAGCCTCGTGGTGGGGATGTCGTTTACGCCTCTGCGTAGATATTTCAGGGACAGGTACTTCTGGCTGGGCGGGGGAGTCGCGCTGTTGCTGTTTTTACCCTACATCCTCTGGCAGATTGCCCACGGCTGGCCCACGCTCGAATTCATGCGCATCGCCACCGAACACAAGATCACCCAGATGTCACCCTGGCAGTTTTTCGCCGGGCAGTTCCTCGAGTTACACCCGTTCAATTTCCCCATTTGGTTCCTGGGCCTGGTCGTCCTGCTCTTTATCCCAAAATACAAATCCTTTCGTATTCTGGGACTGATCTACGTGATCGCCTTCGTCGCTTTTGCCCTCCAGACCAGCAAGGTGTACTACCTCTCCCCGGCCTATCCGCCCCTCTTCGCCGCGGGCGGTGTAGCCATCGAGAGACTTCTGCAACGCGGTTTGATGAAATGGCTGAAGCCTGTCGTGCTCGCCGTTCTACTGGCGGCAGGCGCCAGCTCGGCTCCACTGGCCGTCCCCGTTCTACCGGTCGAATCGTTCCTCCGCTACCAGGAAAAACTGGGTCTGGAACCGGTCGCCGGAGAGCGACACCAGATGGGCGTACTTCCCCAGCATTACGCTGACCGCTTCGGCTGGCCGGAGATGGCGGCTGCGGTTGCGGGCGTGTACGGGAACCTGCCGCCTGAACAACAGACCGACTGCACCATCCTGGGCGGTAACTACGGCGAAGCCGGAGCCCTCAGTTATTACGGCCGTCAGCTGGAATTACCCCCAGCCGTCAGCGGCCACAACAGCTATTACCATTGGGGCCCCGGTGACGCCTCCGGAAACGTCGTCATCAGCGTGGGGATCCCGGTGGAATACCTGGCCGAGATGTTTGATATTGTCAGCCCGGCGGCTCAGATCGAATCCCCCTACGCCATGCCCTACGAGAGCAACCTGACCGTGTACCTCTGCCTCGGCTTGAAGGTACCCCTGCAAGAGGTTTGGTCGAGGATACGACATTATACGTGATAGATAATTAGTGAATTCTCAGCCGTAAATTTGAGGCGGATATCTCGATGGATATTCGCCTTTTATTTTACCAAGGGGGTGCTTTAATATTTGAATCATCAATAGCAAAAATACTACGATTTAAAAAATCTCTTGACATATCAATCAAAGTGTGTTATATTTTGTACTGAGGGGGGACTTCATCCTTTTCCTTCGCCAGAGGAGTTGATCATGAGAAATCTTGTATCTGCTTCGATAGTTTGCCTCTTGATACTAAGTTATTCCCTCTGCACGACGGCAAACGCTCAGGATTACGAATTCAATCACCTGGCATCCACTCTCATCTCGAACAGCTACAACAGCCTGAATTTTGACGCCGCGCAAAACCATTACTTCTTCACCGGATACGGCGTTGAATGTATGGACCTCAATAACCCCTCGAACCCTCAGGTGGTGAGTGTCATAGTCACTCCAGGCCAGAGCTATGAAGGTGCCTATTTAATAGCACAATCCGGTTTAGATGATGGCTTTTTGATCGCAGACGGGGATGTGGGCGTGACGTTTGTCGACGTATGGGATCCGGATTCTATGTATGTTAAGGTCACTCTGGATGTCGGTGGGATCTGCCGAAACGTCGCCGTCCAAGACGAAGATAGCACCTATGTCTGCTGTGCGGTCGACGGGGTTGGAATCATCGTTGTCAATGTCGAAGACAACGCCAATCCGTTCGTGATGGGTGCCTACCCGGACGCCGAGATCACCATCCACGATCTGGAATTCTTCGGGGATTACCTCTACGTCGCGGCCGATGACAGCTTGTCGTTAATGGATGTGAGCGATCCCGCAAATCCTCAGTTCTTCAGCAGCTGGTCATATCCGGGGATCAGTATTCTGGGCATGGACTACCACCCTGCCCAGGATTCGCTCTATCTTGCGCTCGGAGCTCCCGGCGTGATTACTCTCGATATGAACGATCTGGCAAATCCTGCCATCACCGGCGGCTTGATCTCCACGAATGGCCCTGCTCTAGGCGTAGCCACATACATCTTCAATTACGTGGGGACTTATTACTATTACTTCGTTGTCGCGGAAGGCGATGCCGGATTTGAGATTTACTGGTGCCAAATACCCGGTTCGCCTACTTCAATACAGGCAACAGTGGGGTCATGCAATTCTGTTCTCACAAATGGTTTAGCTGCATACTTCGCTGAAGGTGCGAAAGGATTTGAAATTTGGGATGTTGCTGCAGCTTATTCACCCGAATTTGTTACGCATCACGAGGAATCCGGCGGTGCCCGCAGCGCAGAGCGCAGTGGCAACTATGCCTACGTCGCCAATTACAGCGCCGGGATGACCGTCCTGGATTTAACCGATATGGCAAATCCGGACAGCCTGACCTCTGTTACCATCGATAGCCTCTGTTTTGACGTTATCGCTGTATGGCCCTATGTCTATGCTCTGGACTTCGGCGGTGAGTGGAGAGTCTTCGATGTGACCAATCCGGCGTCCCCCACCACGGTATATACGGTCATCGGCCCCGAAGGGTACAGATCCATGGATGTTTGGAACGGTTATCTCTACATGGGCATCTATTTTGGCGCGGGCGTCCAGATATACGATGTCGATACCAACCCGGCTGTACCTCTCTATCTCGGTCTCATGCCTGCACCCCAACCGGATACGGATATCGAAGACGTTGAGGCCGCTGATGGATTGCTTTACCTGGCTGCTTTAAATCAGGGAGTATACATTTACGACCTCGCCGATCCCGCCAATCCGGCACTACTCTCCAATTACCAGACAACCGGAACAACGCATATGGTTGAGGTTGACGGCTCCACCGCATACATCGCGGCAGGCTCGGAGGGCGTGCTCGTTCTGGACGCGACCGATCCGGCGAATCCCGCCTTGTTGAGTACCATATTCGTCGGGAGCGACGTGTCGGGAGTAACCTATGATGACGGAATCCTACTCGTAGCACATGCGGAAAGCGGAGTGAGCGCCTACGACGTCACTGATCCGTCATCGCCCGTCTGGTTGACATCGCATGATTCCCCGGGGCAGGCGTGTGAAGTGGTAGCCTGGGATGCCTGGCATGCCCTTCTATGTGATACTTACTCCCTGGAGATCTTCGAGGTGGAAAGCGATCCCCAACCGGTCATCTCCCTATCTGCCAGCCAGCTTGATTTCGGATCCGTACCTGTAGGGGAACAGGTGGACCTGCCTCTCACCATTTACAATGTTGGCAGCGAGATCCTGATTCTGTATGAGGTAGTGACCGGCGATCCCGTTTTCGGCACCGATTTCAACCCTTCAGATAGCCTCATAACCCCCGGAGACAGTTTAGTACTGACTGTCTCGTTTGCCCCGGATGAGGCGGTCTATTACTCCAATAATTTGACCATCGAGAACAATGATGCCAGCGTTGACGTCGCACTCCTGGGTGAAGGGTTGGTTGGAATCGCTGTTACCATACTCCCGCTGAATCCACCAATTATCATACCTCAAACGGGCGGCAGCTTCGACTTCAATGTCGCTGTAGTCAACAATCAACTTCCACCTGCGACCTTCGATGCCTGGATAATGGTTACTCTGCCGAACGGGATGCAGTTCGGTCCAGTATTGGGTCCGGTCAATTTAACCCTTCCCGGCGGGGAATCCATCAATCGGGATCGCACCCAGTCTGTGCCCGGAGGAGCACCGCCGGGTACATATACCTATAGTGCATATGTCGGAGATTATCCCATCGAAATCTGGGATCAGGACAGTTTCACCTTTGAAAAGCTGGCTAGCGGAACTGGCGCAGTGGTGAGCGATTGGGTGAGCTTTGGCGAAAGCTTTGATCCCTGGCTGAGCGATATAACTGAGGAGATCCCCGACGACTTCGCACTGCAGGCAGCCTTCCCTAACCCTTTCAATCCAGTCACCAGACTATCATTCGCGCTGCCCGAGGCACTTCAAGTGAACCTGTCGGTATTCGATATATCTGGTCGTCGTGTGGTCACTTTAATCGACGGCTGGACCGATGCAGGAGTCCACGAAGTGACTTTCGACGCGTCTGGTTTGGCGTCGGGTATCTACATCTACCGCTTTCAGGCCGGAGTGTTCAATGCCAGTGGGAAGATGGTGATGATGAAATAGGGAACAATTTTACACGTAAAAGAATGCCCGAACCGTCAGGCGGCGAACAGCCGCCTTTTTTGATTTCGTTGCGCGTCATCAAGATTTTAACATCCAATTAAGCGTATATTTCTGAGCCCTTCTGAAAAAACGCTTGCAATCGAAGGAAAATTTTCCTATTTTATAGTGATCGCTCGCTTTACAATCCAAAAAAATAGATAAAGATAATAGAGTCACGGCTGACCTACACGGCTGAAAGGAAGACGTATAATGAGGCATTTGAGCTCACTGATGATCATGGTTGTACTGGCTGGTTTCTGCACGGCCGCAGTTGCCGGCACCACATCGCATACTTATTACTTCGAACAGCCCGGGATAGAGATAATCAACGGGCAGACGACGGTCGTCATGAATGGGGCACCCATCTGGGGACGCGTCGGTGAACCGCTGCTGCCCCATGCACCTCTTACCCTGCTGCTGCCTCCGGGCGAAGAGTCGGTGTCGCTCCGCGTCGTGATGGCTGAACCCGTTGTCCTCGGAGACGGCTACCGCATCCCTCACCGCCAGGAACCGTATCCGCTTTCACAGGGCCCGTCCCCCGAGCTGACTCCACCCAACGCGGCCGTTTACGGCAATGACGATCCCTACCCGGCTGTAGTAGTTTACGATTTGGAGACGCATTATCTCTCCGGGCACAGCATCGCCGATGCGGCAATCTGCCCGGTTGTCTACCGCCCCGCATCCGGGCAACTGTCATACTACCCCTGGATTGAGGTGACGGTCGAGAGCGAACCTACGCCCCGCGGCCAGCAGACACACGCGCAGATGCTGCAACGTACCCGCAACGTACTGGAGAGGGTGGAAGCCACCGTACAGAATCCCGAGATGAGTTCTGTGTACGGCGCTCAAATCCCCACCGATCCCGATTACTGGAATATGCTCTTCGTCATGGGCTCCAACCAGGTGGACGATTACCAGGAGTACGTTGACTACAAGAACCGTTCCGGTATTCGTTCCACCATCGAAACGGTCGAAGACATCTTCGTGAACTACTCCGGAGACGATTTCCAGGAGAAGATCCGCGCCTGCATCTACGATTACTACGTCAACCACGCCATCTCCTACGTCCTCCTCTGCGGGGACACGGATTACATCGCCTGCCGCTCCCTCTGGGTGCAAGCGGGATCATCAGCGGACAACCTTCCCAGCGACCATTACTACGCCGCTCTGGACGGCACCTGGAACGACGACGGGGACGATTACTGGGGCGAACCGGGCGAAGAGGATTGGTACGCCGAAGTCACCCTGGGACGCAGTTGTGCCGATGACGCCTCGGAAGTCGACAACGTATTGAACAAGTTCATGCTCTACCAGACCGCCCCGGTCGCCGATGAGATCGAATCGGCGTTGATGGTGGGCGAAGACTTGGGCTGGAACAGCTGGGGCTGGGAATACATGGACGAGATTCACCTGGGATCGTCCAACCACGGCTACACCACCGCGGGCATCCCCGGAAACATCACCGTCGAGACCTGTTACGAGTACCCTGGTATCTCCTGGTCGGCCATGAACGACCTGCTGCCCATGTTGAACCAGGGCCCCAATATGGTCCATCATCTGGGCCACGCCAACTGGAACTACGTGCTCAAGTTCTACGGTTCGCAGGTCAACGACGACAACTTCACCAACAACGGCCTCAATCACAATTTCTTCATCGGCTACAGCCAGGGCTGCATCTGCGGAGCCTTCGAGCACAACACCCCGGACTGCATCGTGGAAAAGTTTACCACCATCGCCAACGGAGCCGTGGCCTTTATCGGTAACAGCCGCTACGGCTGGGGTGAGTACAATTCGACCAACGGCGCATCGCAACGCTTCCACCGTGAATTCGGTGACGCGCTCTCCGGGGAAGGCATCACCCTGATTGGCGCCATGAACAGGGATTCCAAGGATGACAACGTCTACGTGAGCATGTACGATAATTACCTGCGCTGGTGCTTCTACGAGCTGAACCTGTTCGGTGACCCAACCCTCGACGTTTGGACGGCGCTGCCCGGCGTGTTTAATCCCACCTATGAGCCGGAAGTGGCTCTGGGGGAATATACTTTTGAAGTCAGTGATATCTCCGTGGAAGGCGCCGTGGTCACAATGTCTATGGACAACGTGGTCCTGGGTCAGAGCATTGTCAACGGTTCCGGCGTCGCTACCGTGTACTTTGCTGCTCCGCTGCAGCAAACGGGCATCCTCGACCTGATGATCACCGCCCACGACATGCTGCCCTATGAAGGTTCCGTCACGGTGACAGGATCCGGCGGATCGGTCAGCGTGGCCCTGACTCCGGTGAATCCCCCGGTTCAGGTACCCGCTTCCGGCGGCAGCTTCGATTTCAATATCGAAGTGGCCAACGCGCAGCAGACCGGAACCAATTTCACCGCCTGGTGCGACGTTACCCTGCCGGATGCGCAGATCTACGGTCCCGTCATCGGTCCCCTGAACCTCTATCTGTCCGGCAGCGGATCCTTAAACAGGGACCGCACCCAGAGCGTTCCGGCTTCCGCTCCAGCGGGCACCTATTCCTTCAATGCTTATGCCGTTGCAGATGGCGATACCTCGACGGACAGCTTCGGTTTCGAGAAACTCTCAGCCGGAGATGACGGCAGTCTAATCGGCGATTGGCTGAACAGCGGGGAATCCTTCGAGGAATGGGCTGCTTCTGGCGAAACGGTCACGCCGGCTGAATTCGTCCTCCATGGCGCCTACCCCAATCCCTTCAATCCGGCAACGACGCTCAGTTTTGCGCTGCCGGAAGCGGGACACGTGAACCTGACGGTTTACGACGTCTCCGGCCGCCAGGTGGCCGAACTGGCTGACGGTTACCGGGATGCGGGTGCGCATGAGGTCGCCTTTGATGGATCGGCGCTGTCTTCAGGTGTCTATATCTACCGGTTAAGCGCCGGTACTTATAGCGCAAATGGAAAAATGATCCTGATGAAGTAGATAAAGAGTTGTAAAGGTAGGGGCGGCCCGGCGGGTCGCCCTTTTTTTATTTCGTACTATTGAATGAAAATAGTAGACCGCAGATTTATTATTTTTAGTGAGTTAATACAAAAATTTTCGTCAAATATGGATTTTACTTGACAAACAGGAAAATAATCATTATATTTTAATAACTCGAAATTACAAAGCGCAATTCAA
Organism: candidate division LCP-89 bacterium; assembly: GCA_025774735.1. The sequence continues at coordinate 8,412 of JALGZU010000039.1, forward strand.
AAAACTGGTGGTAAAGTGTTGAGGAAGTTATTTCTCGCCTTGTTATTGGGAGGGCTGGCGGCTACTGTCATAACGGCAGAGACAATCATCCCAGGAGGATATGTTTCCGGGACTTGGGAAGCATCCGGTTCACCTTATTTAGTCGAAGGATGGATTACAGTTCATGATGACTCATCTCTTATTATAGAATCCGGTGTAGAAGTGATTTTCCAGGGGTATTATAGATTTATCATTAATGGATACTTCGAAGCGATAGGGACTGAAAGCGATTCCATCCTCTTCACTGCAGCGGATACGAGTGAAGGATGGTGGGGATTAAGGTTTAATGAGGCGCAAGATAGCTGTCAGATAGCTTACAGTATCGTCGAGCGTGGATATCCATTCTCTGATGGTGGAGGTATTTACTGCCAGGAAACTGATATTTTAATTATTGGCAATTGCACCGTACGAAATAATTCACCTCACGGTATCAATTGCGTTTTTTCTAATCCAATAATAAATCAATGTCTTGTTTACAACAATTGGGGTAAAGGTCTGAATTTCGCAGGATGCGATACCATATTAATATCAGAATGCACAATTTGTCAGAACGGTCCATCCTTTGCGATCGATTTGAATAATTACTCATACGCAACCATTGAGAATAGCATAATTGAAGATAATGAATATGCCGGTATTCATGTTCAACAATCAGAGATAAATATTAGCAATTGTGATATATTGAGAAACGGTCACTTTGGAATATTTTCTTCCGATTCTTACATGATGGTGACAGATTGTATTATTAGCGATAATGTCTCAACCGGTATCCAGCTGTGTGGAGGTTCCGGAGAGTACATCAGTCGCTGCATCGTCAGTAACAATGGATATGGTGGAATAAGTAAAGACCCCGGTTCGCTAAGTTTCCTTATAAACTGTACAATAAGCGGAAATTATGGATGGGGGATTGGTTTGCACAGCGCCAGTCAACATATCAGAAATTCTATTATCGAGGGTACGGAAATAGGGACAGGAATCTATTTCGACGACTCTCCAGCATCCTCTGTTAAATATTGTGACTTATATGATAATGATGGGGGAAGCTTTGGAGGATCCCCTCCTCCTGAATTAGGTATAATTACAACGATTAACAATAACGGAGATTCATGCGATGTTTTCAAGAACATATTTTTAGACCCATTATTCTATTCAACGGCAGGAGATTCAGCATTTCATTTAACAGAGAATTCTCCCTGCATAGATGCAGGTGATCCTTCAAGCCTCCCTGATCCAGATGGAACGATAACAGACATGGGGGCTATATACTTCGACCAATCTGGTTCGGGTGTCCATGTTGAGGGTTATTGTTATCTCCAAAATCAAACCAATCACCAATTTACCAAGGTCTTATTTATAGCGGATTCGCCCAGTGCCCAAACAGATTCAACCTTCACATACAATACAGGCTACTATAACTTATATTTGACACCAGGATTTTACGATGTGTACTACATGCATGATGGATATATCACAGGTGTATTATTGGATCAAAATTGCACTGGATCGATAAGTCTCCCTGAAATAACGCTGGTTCCTGAAGTTCCAATGTACAATATAGGGGGACAACTCAGCGGAGTTTTAGAAGAGGCAATCTATTTTGTGGAGGATGACATTTCAGTTATGGCGGGTGATTCGCTGATTATAGAACCGGGAGCCGTATTTCGCTTTACAGGCGATTTTGGTTTTAATATTGATGGATACCTGTACGCCGCAGGAACCGAATCTGACTCGATAAAATTTATATCGGATAATTGGTTAATGCCGTGGAATGGTATTGATCTTAATTCATCTTCGGGTGACACTTGTAAATTTGAGTATTGCCTGGTTTCAGGAAGTGATGAACATGGTATTTATATCATTTCCGGGAGTCCCTCCTTGTCCAACTCAACTATCAAGAATAATTGGGCATATTCAATGGGAGGCGGGTTGTACTGCGGTAATGATTCAGATCCAACAGTAACCAATTGTACAATAAATGGAAACTTTTCTACAGGTTATGGCGCAGGTATATATTGCGGCGAGGGTTGTAGTGCTAGTTTTTTAGATTGCGATATCAATGATAATCAGGGAAGTGGTGGTGTATATATTGACCACTGTGCTCCCAGTTTTGAAAACTGTACGATTAACGAAAATCTTTTTGGTCTTCTTATGTCAGATTTTGCTGCACCTGTATTTATAAATTGCCAGATCAATTATAATAGCGGTGGAGGTATGAGATTGCTTTGGGACTGTACGCCATCTTTTTATGACTGTGATATACTTTATAATACAGCTGGTGAAGGTGGCGGAATAAATGTGAGGTGGCGATGCAATGCCTATTTTGAAAGGTGCATCGTTAGCGAGAACACTGCGGATGAGGGTGGTGGTATCTACTGTTTTGATTCATCCCCAACCTTCATCAAGTGCTCAATCAATAGGAATACAGCTAATTACGGAGGAGGAATAAAAATTTGTCAAGATGCCTATCAAGATAGCACACATCCATACTTCGAGGATTGTGAGTTCATCGAAAATACCGCTAATGTTTGGGGAGGAGGAATACGCTGCGGTTTAGTTGCGGGATATCCAAGTATTTCAACGTTTAGGCGATGCGTTTTAGCAGGGAATTCTCCAGAAACTTTCCAGGGAAGTTGGAATATTATAGAAATGGATAATTGCACCATTACAGACAGTTACGACGACAATCTGTATTTAGGTGAAGGGATGCAATTATACGCTACCAACTCTATTTTTTCCTTCGCGACGACTGGGGTAGGAATCGCATTTGTGAGTAGCTATTCATCCTATATAAGCTATTGTAATTTCTACGGTAATGCCGCAGGTTCTTTTTCGGGGGCAGCTCCGCCCAATCTGGGTCAATTGGTATCAGTTAACGCTAATGGTGATTCGTGTGACATATATAACAACATATTTCTCGATCCATTATATCTTTACAGAGAACAAAACGACTACCGCCTGCAGTGGGGATCGCCATGCATTGACGCGGGCGATCCGGATCCACAATATAACGATCCGGATGGAACGGTAGCCGATATGGGAGCCTTTTATTTCAATCAGAATGAACCAGTGCAGGTTTTCTTAACACCTTATAATGCACCGATTATCGTTCCTCCCGAAGGTGGAAGTTTTGATTATGGCATTCAGGTGGTGAATATAAGTGGCCAAACTCATCAGCTGGATGTTTGGTTAAATGTACTTTTACCTGACGGAAGTTTATTGGGTCCATTAGTCGGGCCTGTTCCGCTAGCGATGCCGCCAGGTTTTAACGGATTTAGGGAAAGAACTCAGGCCGTACCAGCTGGTGCACCCGCGGGAACATATACTTACCAAGCTTGGGTCGGTATTCACCCTGTGGAACCTTGGCACCACGACAGCTTTATATTCTCAAAGTTGGGATCGGACGGATCGGATGCCTTTTCCGGTTGGAGCAATCATGGGGATCCTTTCGAAAACTGGCTGACCAGCGAGGAACTAGTCATTATACCCTCAAGCTATTCACTAGATCAGAACTATCCTAATCCATTTAATCCATTTACGGTGATCAATTTTCAGCTACCGGAAGCCTGTTTTGTGGAATTAGTCATCTACGACATCTCCGGCCGCATGGTGGCCGAACTGGCTGACGGCTGGCGGGATGCAGGCTATCACGAAGTCAGCTTCGATGCCTCTGGGCTGTCGTCAGGAGTGTACATTTACTGGTTGAAAGCCGGAGCCTATAGTGCGAATGGAAAAATGATACTGATGAAGTAGATAGAGAGTTGTAAAGGTAGGGGCGGCCCGGCGGGTCGCCCTATTTTATTAATCAATCCAAAAAAATGCCCGCGTTTCCGATTTTACTTGATTTCGGTCATTCATTTCATTATATTAAAGTGATAGACTAAATAATCTCAAGAATTGTGTTTAATTGGAGGACGTCATGAGACGGTTTGCATTTAGCAATGTTTTTACATGGATTCTCTGTACTCTGCTTCTGACTTTCGCCGGCACGTCCGTTCATGCCATTGAATACGCCGAGTCTTCCGGGGGGCTCTCGGAGCCGCAGTGGGAAGGCGGCCGCTCCGAAATCGAGATGGCGGATATCGACTTGGACGGTAACATCGATATGGTCGCCATCGGAGATCACGGATCGCCTTACATCAATACCGATGAACACGGCATCATGGTCTACTTCGGCAACGGCGAAGGGCGCTGGTCGGTCTTTCAGTACGGCAATTTCGGTTACGGCGGCATCTGCGTCGGTGACGCCAATGACGATGGATTTCCGGACGTAGGATACGGCATGCACCACGATTATTCGTCGAACGATCTCGGCGACCAGTTGATCGAAGTGGCTCTGGGCGACGGCACTGGAATGTTCTGGACGCCCTGGGATGATAACCTGGCCAGCCAGGGGGAAAGCTACGGCATGTTCGCCACCGATTTCGGCGACGTGGACAACGACGGCGACCTGGACATCGCCGCGACTTCGTTCGGGTACGGCAATCCGCTGATGGTCTATCTGAACGATGGTGACGGCACCTGGACCCACAGTCAGGCGGTCACCGACGGTAACTGCGGTATGCACGTTGTCTTCGGCGATATCAATAAAGATGGCAATCTGGATGTGGTTACCTCCTTCCAGAACGGATCGATCTTTTTCGGCTACGGCAACGGCCAGTTCTACAATGCCCATTACAACATTTCAAGCACTTATCTGAGCGGTATCGCGCTGGGGGATGTGGACAACGACGGGGGTATGGACCTGGCTTATGTTAGCGGCGGAGGCGTGAAGGTTTACGTCTTCGACGAAACCACCACCCAGTGGATCGACTTTACCGGAACTCTGCCCGCGAGTGGCTATGAGATGGCCCAGCTGTACGACATGAACTCCGACGGGTTCTGCGACGTGGCCGCCGGCGGCGACGGGCACGTCAGCGTCTGGACCGGGGACGGCGCCGGTAACTGGACC
>JALGZU010000349.1 GCA_025774735.1 candidate division LCP-89 bacterium
CTGCTTGGTCGCTTCCTTGATGTTCTTCTGGTTGTCGGCGGCCCAGACTTTCATCAGCGCCATCAGGTCTTCGGGCAGATGTTCGTGCGCGATGTTTTGCCAGAGGGTGCCGACGTTCCCCTTGCGAATGCCGTACTCGGTGAATTGCCCCATCATGTGTAAGGGCGTTCCGGTTATGCCGTGCTGAGCTATGCAGACGCCGAAGGGACGGATGGCATTGAAAATTTCACCGGTACGTTCGAGATCGATATGCACCGTTTCACCGGGGACGTAGTTGCCGTGCTTGGATCCGTTGTTGATGGCCAGCAGATCCGGATCGAGGCCGTTATCCTTCAATCCGCTGATAAACGTTACAGCCTCTTCGACGGTCGTGATCTCGCCCTCCTGTCCTGCTGACTTGATTTCGCCGACTTCGACCTCCAGTCCGACCTTCATATCGCTGAGCTTTTTCGCCAATGCGGTCGTGATGCTGATGTTGTCCTCGAGCTCGTTGAACGACGCGTCCATGGCAAAGGAGGTGTATCCAGCTTCCAGTTCGGCGGTGATCAGCGCTCTGGATGACTCGAACTCCTCATCGGAGAGGTTCTTTACCGTGATATGATCGCCATGGATGAAGAAGGGCTTGCTGAAGCCGGTTTTGTCGGCGTAATCGACAAGGGTATCCCAGAAGATCTGAGGCGTCTGTCCCGTATAACCGCCGCTGACGCTACCTTCCGATTTGGCCAGTTCAAAAGCCATCACTGAATCCAACTCCTCCGCAGCTCGCATGATACCGGGCACGGCGTGCTTGATGCGGATATTGCAGGCCATCACCATGACCTTATCGTCACGGAGAGCTTGTATGATGGGATGACTGCCGATCAGACAGATTGTATTATTTTCGCCCAGCTTTTCTTTGATGTAATCGGGGCGAAGGTCAAGAAGTGTTTTCATATTTCTATCACCGATAATAACGTGATTATTTACCCGAAGAACAGCTCTGCGGTCTCGTAGAGATCCATGTCCACTTTTTTGTTTTCCAGCACCGCTTCTTCCAATTTTACAGTGACGATGCTTTCGGACCGCACTGCCACCATTTTCCCGAAATCTCCATTATGCACCGTATCCACGGCGCGGACGCCGAAGCGCGTCGCCAGAATTCGGTCGTAAGGCGTCGGGCTGCCGCCGCGCTGGGTGTGCCCCAAAACGGTCAGCCTGGTCTCGATGCCGGTCTTCTCTTCGATGGCGTCACTGACGACTCTGCCAATGCCCCCCAGTCGTACATGGCCGAACGCGTCCTTCTTCTCGCTTTGGATCACCATATCCCCACTCTTGGAAACTGCCCCCTCCGACACCACCACGATGGAGAAATCCTTGTTCCGGTGCCGCTTTTTCAGCTTCTTGCACAAATCGTTTATGTCGAAGGGCACTTCCGGGATCAGAATGGCGTCAGCGCCGCCGGCGATACCCGAATGTACCGCGATCCAACCCGAATGCCGCCCCATCACTTCGACGACCATGATACGGTGATGCGACTCGGCGGTCGTATGCAAACGGTCGATGGCTTCCGTAACGATAGTGACCGCAGTGTTGAAACCGAAGGTAAAGTCGGTACCCTTGATGTCGTTGTCGATTGTCTTGGGCACGCCGACAACCTTGATTTTGTCCTGATGTAATTGCAGGGCAACGGTCAGGGTGTCTTCACCACCGACGGCGACGAGGGCGTCGATCTCCCATTTCTTGATGTTCTGCTTGAGCTTCGCCCAATCGTCGCGATTATTCTTGGGATTGGTACGAGACGTTCCCAGGATCGTTCCACCGCGGTGGAGGATGCCGGAAACGGAGTAGAGCGAAAGCGGCTCTACGTACCCTTTCACCAGACCGGCCCAGCCATTTTTGATACCCAGGACGTCCCAGTCGTAGGTTTCGATAGCCCGTCGCGTCACCGCCCGGATGACGGCGTTCAAACCTGGGCAGTCTCCACCGCCTGTAAGTAATCCGATACGCATTTTATCCCCATTAAATTTGAAACTTTTAATTTAAGATATAAAGTTCTATCTGTCAAGAAAAATAAGGGCTTTTACCTTACAACCCAGTTTAGAAAAGATCGAAACAGCGCGGCGGTGGCTGACTGAAAGCTCGCTGACAAAAATCCAGAGTATCCTTTCCCTCATACTCAACCAGATCCAGTTCGAAGGCCTGTACAGGTGACGTGAAGCCGCAGTAGATCTGGGAGAGGATATCCACCGATCCGCGCAGCAATCGGCCGGATTTTGATTTAGCTTCTTCGGCGGCCGCGCCCTTGCCGTTGAAGGAGACTGCCAGGCGGCGATCTCCGAGCAGGTCATCCTCCATCTCTATGGTCAGGTCACCCTTAACCTGATTGAAGGGTCTGCCGTTTTCGAAAGCGCTTTTCAGGTTCACCAGACGATACACCAGGCCGAGTCCGATTGTGGCGGTTTCGTTGTAGAGATGATGGATGAGCCGGCGATTTTTCGAGCGGGGATCATCCAGCCACAGGTGAAGCGGTTCATCCGGTGGCAGAGTGATCCTGACGCTCTCTATCTGGTCGCTCTGGCGGGCGACGAAGCCAAGCAGGGCATCTCGGGCATCCAGGGTTGGAGCCATCCATTCGTGAATTTCCATCTTTTGTACGAGGAAATTATCCGACTGAATTTCCTGCAGGGAATAGATCATGTAGCCGATGAGATCACCGTTGAACAGAGCCAGGATGGCCTCCCGCGGATCGGCGACGAGTCTCTCTCGCCAATAGCGTCCGTTACGGCTCAGCAATCCGTTGGTCTGTCTCGCCTGGGCTTCGTAGAACTCCATCAAGCGCGATAAATCATCCTCTCTGTATAATGCTGTGCCGAGTTCTGTCTCACCCAGGTCATCAGCATAATCAGCGAGTTGCGCGGTTTTGATGTGATGCTGACGGATTTCGCCGCTGTAGCCCCATCCGAGATTGCGGTAGAAACGGAATGAGAAGGGATGCAGCAAACTGGCGGACACCTCCTGCTCTTCGAAAATCTTGAGGGTTTGGCCGATCAAGAATCCGGCCGCACCTTCCCTGCGGTGATCGGGAGCCACTGCTACATTGGCGATCCCCACGACCGGGATAGCGGCGTTTTCCTGAAATTGAGTAAACCGATAAGCGGTCATGCTGGCGATAAGCGCATCGCCGTCCTCAACCACGAACACATCTTCGAATCCAGCCCTGGGATTGTTCACGTACACGTCGCGTCTACCCTCGATATCCAGCTTGCTCAAAGGATAGGACCGTTGGTGCAGTTCGGCCAATTTGTCCAGGTCAGCATCTTCAGCATTTCTCAGTTTCAGCGCCATTTCGTTCTCCTACGATTCCGCCTCTCGCAGTTTCTTCCTTAAAATCCGTCCGTTGGGGCTTTTGGGCAATTGTTGATAAAATTGAATGTAACGCGGACATTTGTAACGCGCCAGCCTCTCACGGCAATAGGCGGCCAACCGCTCCGCAGTGAC
>JALGZU010000350.1 GCA_025774735.1 candidate division LCP-89 bacterium
AACCTCATCGCCGGGGCGTTCAACTTCAAGCAGTCTGAATTCTTCGAACTGGAAAGCGAAGAAGAGAAGGCCGTACCCAAGGTGGAGTTCTAATCCGGAAGGCGTTTATCATTTCACCCCGTCCTCATGTGGGAACTGATCCGACGCAATGAGCGCAATTCCATCATCCTCTTTATCATGATGGGAGTCGCCTGGCTGTTGCTGGGCTATCTGGTGGGTTGGTACTACTGGCCGGGTGATGGTGGCTTCTACGGCCTGATGGCGGCCATCGTAATCTGGCTGGCGCTCTCCATCTTCAGCTACTTCGGCGGCGACAACATCATGCTCTCCATGACCGGAGCCATGCCGGTAACGCCTGAAATCAATCCCCGGCTGTTCAATGTCGTCGAAGAGATGAAGATCGCCGGATCGCTGCCGGTCATCCCCAAGATTTACATCATCGACAGTCCAGCCATGAACGCTTTCGCCGTGGGGCGAAGGCCGGACAAGGCCGCCGTCGCCGTCACCGCGGGCCTGCTGGCGAAACTGAACCGCGACGAACTGCAGGGCGTCATCGCCCATGAGATTTCGCACATCAAAAACCGCGACAGTCTGTTCATGGTTTTTGCGGGTATTCTCCTCGGGAGCATCGTCCTGCTGTCGGAAGTTTTCATTAGGGGACTGTGGTACACGGGGGGTGGATCATCCCGCCGGTTCAGCTCCGGTAGATCGTCCCGGTCCGGCGGGGGGGGCAGCGGCTGGATCGCCATCCTGGCCATCGTCTTCGCCATCCTGGCGCCGCTCATAGCCCAGTTGCTCTATTTCGCCATCTCCCGCAAGCGCGAGTACCTGGCCGATGCCAGCGCGGCGCGCCTGACCCGCTACCCCGAAGGGCTCGCCTCGGCGTTGGAAAAAATCTCCAATTCCCCAGAAGGCTTGTCTGTCACTAACAAGGCCGCAGCGCCGCTGTTCATCATCAACCCGCTGAAGAAGCCGGGTGAATCCCTGCACGAACTGACCAGCACCCATCCACCCACCTACGACCGGATCCGCATCCTCCGCTCCATGGCTGGAGGCGCCAGTTTGATGAACTACCAGATGGCCTACATAAAGATCAAAGGGAAGAAACAAGCTTTAATCCCTCCCTCCGGCCTGGCGGAAAAAGTCAACGTGCCCGTCCGAGAACCCAGCGCTGACCAGGAACCGGTACTGCAGGATAAAAAGCGCGACCTGGGCGACCTGATCCGGGCGGCGAATCAATTCTTGTTCCTCACCTGCCTCTGCGGCCTGAAGCTGAAAATCCCACCCGATTTCAAGAAGCCCTCCTTCCCCTGTCCCCGCTGCAAACGGGAGCTGACCATACCCGTCGCGGAATTAGCCATGCTCTCCGGCATCGCAACGGCGGCATCGCAGACGGCGCAACCGGTAGCTTCCGCTGAAGGGCAGCCAGATGAGAACCTCGTATTCCACCGCAAGGGAGGTGGCTACGAATCCTTCAAATGCACCTGCGGTAGGCCGGTTCAGCTCTCACCCGCCTTCGAAGGGACGCACGTCCGCTGCAATAACTGCAAAAAGAAAATTGCGATCGAGAGTTAAGTTCCTCTAATGTAACGAACAGACCCTGCAATAACCCACCCTTATCCTACCCCGCGATTCAAATATTTAATTCAAGTTCATCATGAATGAAACCATATTCTATTGGATTTCGTCATGAATATGGCTATATTCTACCGGATCTTTCTGAATACTTACAGCCCTTTATTTAAGTGACCGGCATGAAGAACATATTGACGGTAGATCTCGAAGACTACTATCAAACTTCCGGCATGTCCGATCTGGCGCCGATTGAGAAATGGACTGAATTCGAGAGCAGAATTGAACGAAATGTGGATATTTTACTCGAGCTGCTCGATAATATTAAAGCAACCTTCTTCGTGTTGGGTTGGGAAGCCCAAAGACACCCTGAATTGATTCAGAAGATTGCCGAATTGGGACACGAAATCGCCACGCACGGCAATTTGCACCGGTTGATAACTTCATTGAACAGAGATGAGTTCAGGGAAGACCTGAAATCCTCCATTGATTTTCTGGAAGACGCTACCGGAGAAAAAGTCCTGGGACATAGAGCGCCATCATTCAGCATCTCGGATGAAACACCCTGGGCTTTCGAGGTCATGGCTGAATTGGGATTGAAATACGATTCTTCGGTCTTTCCCGTGAAACGGAAACGGGGAGGTGTAGAGGGTGCTCAGAGGACACCCTATGAGATCAACTGTAGTGCAGGCTCAATGACGGAATATCCTCTATCCGTAATGGATTTCATGGGGAAACGACTTCCCGTGGCCGGGGGAGGATTCTTTCGATTATATCCCTATCGACTCACGAAGTGGGCCATCGGTGATCTGAACAGGAAAGGCATTCCTGTGGTCGTCTATCTCCACCCATGGGAAATAGATTCGAAACAACCGAGAATTAAGAGCTTCTTCACCCGCAATGGCTTCAACCAATATGTCGGGATCGAGAGCACCCAGAAGAAACTGAAACAACTCCTTCTGGATTTCGAATTCGTCGCCATCAAAGACCATTTGAGATTAACATCAGGGAAAGATTGAAATGTCAAAAGATTTGGTACAGGTCCATTTCGACAGAACTGCTGAGACTTTCGACAGTATCTACACGGGACGGAAGAGTGCATTCAGCCGTTTTTTAGATAAGAAACTGCGTTGGGATATGGAGAAACGCTTTGAACGGACGATAGAAGAATGTGGTGAGGTGAATGGGAAGACTATTATCGATGTGGGATGCGGATCGGGGCGTTTCATGGAAGCGCTTCAGGTCAAACATCCCGGATTAATTTTAGGACTCGATTTCGCCCCAACCATGTTAAGCCTAGCTCAAAAGATTCTATTTGAAAAGATGCCTGATTCTCCCTGCAGATTCGTCGTTGGAGATTATAATCAGGTGAACTTCAAGCAGAATTTTGATATCACCCTGGCGATAGGTTTGTTCGACTATATCGCCGAACCGTTACCCATGTTGAAGAAAATGCGGCAAACGACCGACCAGAAATTGATCGCCACGTTCCCTCGAAAAGGAACCCTGCGGGCGATCCTGCGAAATATACGCCTGTCTCTGCACAACTGCCCCGTTTTCTTTTTTACACCGGATGAGGTGAACGGACTGCTCAAGAACGCTGGTTTCACTGAAATCAAGCAGGAAATCTTCGGACAATTGATCTTCATCACCGCGATGTAGGACTTCGTGTCAATCCCCTGAGAAGAGACGTTTGGTGGTATAATTGTGGAGAATTAAAGGCGGGCATGAGACCCGCCTTTCGTCATCTCTGCGGACGTCCGTAAGGACCCTTAGCGGCAGGAATCCAGAGGTAGGGGCGGACCCGTGTGTCCGCCCTTTTTAATAATCTGCGCAATCAGTATAATCTGTGAAAATCCGCGATTCAGACAATATACCTACTTCACC
>JALGZU010000351.1 GCA_025774735.1 candidate division LCP-89 bacterium
ATATCCTCGGAGCCAAAGTCATCACCCTCGCCTCCGGTCTTCAGATGCCCGGCACCCACAATTACATCTGGAATGCAGCGCAGATCTCCTCGGGTCTCTACATTATCCGTCTTGCAACTGCGGAATGGTCAGAAGCGGGGAAGGTGGTGGTTGTGAAATAGAAAATTGTCATTCCTGCGAACGCAGGAATCCAGAGGCGTTTAATAAGGCATTGACTTACTGGTATTATGAAATCTTATTATGTTTATATCCTTGCCAGCAAGCGCAATGGCACCCTCTATATCGGCGTGACAAATGATTTAATTCGCCGTCCCCTTGAACATAAGAATGACCTGATTCCTGGTTTCAGCAAAAAGTATAAAACCCATCTGCTGGTCTATTATGAAATATTCAATGACCCGGAAAGTGCGATCAGCCGTGAAAAACAATTAAAGCGGTGGAAGCGACTCTGGAAATTGAAACTGGTCGAGCAGATAAATCCTGAATGGAATGACCTTTTCGATGAGATCAACTCCTCTGGATCCCTGCGTCCGCAGGGATGACATTAAGAGATTGCTTCGTCACTTTCCCGAAGGGACCACTTCGTGGCGTTCCTCGCAATGACCTTGGCGGGGAAAATCCCCGCCGGCGACTGATTTCGCTGATTACACTGTAGGGGCGACCCGGTGGGTCGCCCTCTCTGGATTCCCGAGCTCGCGGGAATGACAAACAAAAGAGAAAAGCGGCCCCATCTGGCCGCTTTCGGTTTTCCATCTATGTCGCTTTTTTGGATCATAAGGCTCTCTCCAGCCGGATTTCGTCGAGGACGGGCAGGCCGGCGAAGCCGTTCAGTTCGTCTCCGTGATGTTCGGCCACGGCACCCGGCAGCAGTTCGCTGAAACGGAATCCCGCCTTCTGGTAGAAGCAGAGCGCGGGCAGGTCGTCGTTGGTGGTGGCGACCCTCACCGCAGTGCAATTCTGCTTGCGCCCCTGTTCCATGACCTCCCTGAGCAGCATCCTTCCGATCCCCTGCCCCTGAAATTCCGGGAAGACGTTTATCACCACGACCGACAGGACGCTGTCCTCTTTGTGGTAGGCCAGCAGTCCCGCAATTTCGCTGTCGGCGACGGCCAGGATGTTGACGCATTCGAGCACGTTGAAGTCCCGGCCGAAGCAGTGAAATTCGGTCTCGTCCCAGAAATAGCGGCAGATCTCTTCGATCTCCTCCGATTCTCCTTCGTGGGCGCGGTGCAGGGTGATGTTCGCCTGCGCCACAGGCTCCCCCGGTTTGGGCAAATCCGCTTTGGCTTCCGAGCTGACGACCAGCAGATCCGCTTCCGCCACGTTGATGAATTCATCACGCAATGGGCAGAAGTACTGGGGATTACGATCCGAGGCACTCATTTTAAGCGCTGACTCCTTTCACTTTGAACGCGGTTTTAACCATTACAGAAAAATATAAGCGTTCGGCAAGGCAATGTCAACAAAAATTAAGCTCGAATAGACCTTCAAGGAGAGTTTCAGCAAAAGGTGACATTTAGTTCTATTGACGATCGAACTCTGCCAAACACCTCCGCGCAGTGAAAATCGGTCGTGTCCACTTTTCGCTTGCATTTGGATAGATAATACCCTATTTTAGAAAGATGTCGAAGATTCCGTCAGCGTTGGCATAGATTGAGCGGATTCAGAGCCAGCTTTATCACCCCGGCCGTTCTGGTCTGCTTCTGGGCGCTGGGGCCGGACCAGGCGATCCAGGCGCAGGCCCCGCAGGAGGAAGTCAATCAGGCCAGCGAACAGCTGGAGCGGTTGCGCGAAGAGATCAAACGCTTCGAACTGCGCCTCTCCGAAAGCCGTCACCAGGAGCAGGACCTGCTCAACGAACTGGAGGACTTTGACCGGGAGATATCGCTGCGCTTTGAACTTATCGGCACTCTGGAGACGGAGCGCAACCGGGCTCAGAAATCGCTCGAACGCACCCAGGGTGAATTGAACGCCCTCCAGACCGACATCGACCGCACGACCGGCGATTCGCTCAAGACGGCTCAGGAACGGGATTCGCTGGCGGCTCTGGTGAGCCGACGGGCGGTGTACACCTACAAATACCTGCACCGCGACGTCCTTACGGCGGTGCTGACGTCGCAATCGCTGGTGGAGATGATGCGGCGGCAGGAATTCCTGAAACGGATCGCCGAGGCGGACCGCACCAACCTGATGCGGCTGGACCGGAAGAACCGTGAACTGGCTGACATCGCCCGGAGGCTGGCGAAGCGCAAATCGGCCAAGCAGACCCGCCTGGAGGAGCATCGCCGCACAACTCAGTACAAGGACAAGCTGATCCGCGAAGAGGCTTCGGCGGCGGATTTGCTGAAGAAACGGCGCGGAGAGAGGGAATCGCTGCTGGACAAGATCCGCAAGGATCAGGGTCTCTTGCACAAGCAGCTGGCTGAGAAGAAGCTGGCAGCTCAGCGCGTCGAAAACTTGATCAAGACCCTGGAATCCCGGCGGGAAAGCCTCCCCATCCGGGCCGAGATGGCCTGGGCTCCTGAGACCCCCTTCGACCAGCTCAAGGGGAAACTCAACTGGCCCACGCTGGGACGGGTAGTGACCTGGTTCGGCCTGCAGCGTCACCAGACGCTGGCCACGGTGACTGAGAATCCCGGCATCGAGATCGAGGCGGAGGAGGGCACCCCGGTCTATTCGGTCAGCACCGGCCAGGTCACCCGGATCACCTGGCTGCGCGGCTACGGCAATACGGTCATCGTGGATCACCGCGACGGCTATTATACGGTCTACGCGCACCTCGGCCAAATCCTGGTGCGGGAAGGTCAGGTCGTCAATTCCGGCGAGACGATCGGCCGGGTCGGGCAGACGGGAACGTTGTCGGGGCCGAGGCTGCACTTTGAGATCTGGGCACAGCGTGAGAAGCAGGACCCGTTGGGTTGGCTGCTGGAGAAGTAATTGCGAATTTGGTGACGGAGAGGCGGACGAAATGCCTTTGGAACGGCTGATTGAACAACCCCGGGTCAAGCGGATCATCACTTCGATGGTCAACGATAACCGGCTACCTCACGCTCTCCTGTTCTGGGGACCTCCGGGGGTGGGCAAATCCGCCGCCGCAATCGAATTGGCGCTCTGGCTGAACTGCGAAAAGGGTCCCGATGGCCCCTGCGGCGAATGCCCGTCGTGCATCAAATTCCGTCTGCTCGAACATCCCCACTTCAGTTACCAGATGCCGTTGCCGGCCAAGGCACTGGTGGATTCGGAATCGGGCGAATTGACGGAAGTGGGATCGGCAACGCTGGCGGAGCTGCTGAAGGAGAAAGGTGCGGATCCCTACCGGCAGGTGGAATATCCCGGCGGACAGTTTCTGTTGATCGGTCAGATGAGGTCGCTGATCCAGTGGGCGACAGTGCGCAGTTTCAGCGAAGCACCCCGCCTGGCCCTGATCGACCGCGCGGATAAGTTGCGCGAAGAGGCGGGAAACGCGCTGCTCAAACTGCTGGAAGAACCGCCCTCCGAATTTATATTGATTTTAACTGCTGAGGCTCCCGAAGACATCCTGCCAACGCTCAGATCCCGCTGTCACCTGATCGAATTTGAGCGCTTCAGGCGCGATGCCGTCGAAAGCGAATTGAAAAAGCGGGGATTGAAGGATGGCAAAGATGCGGTGCGCATCGCTCACCTGTCCCACGGAAATCTGGCCAGGGCGCTGGAATTTCAGCAGGATCCGGAAATGACTCGGCAATTACACAGCCTGGCCATCGACATCGTCCGCCACGCCCTGGGCAAGAATCCGCTGGAACTGGAAACGCTGGCGGAGACCTTCTCCCGGAAACCCCTGAGCGAGCAGATCCTGATCCTGGACATCATCTCTGCCTGGCTGAGGGACGCCGCCATGATCAAGATCCTGGGTACCGAGGCCGGTGCGAAAGTCATCCACTTCGACCGGGTGGACCTGCTGGAAAAATTTGTGCGCAACTGCCCCAACGCCGATTTCGTCAGCGCAGTAGAGAAGGTGGAGGAAGCTCGGAGGAACCTGGAAGGGAACGCCATGGCGCCGCTGACACTGCTCGTGTTGGCCCGAAAGCTCTACCGGGCCGTCTATCAGAAAAAGCCCGCTTAAACTGGAAA
>JALGZU010000352.1 GCA_025774735.1 candidate division LCP-89 bacterium
ACCTTCGATAGTCAGAATTTCATGCCCCTGAGCTTCCACTGCCAGGACGAGGCAGGAAAATGACGGAACGCCATCGATCAGCACGGTGCAGGCGCCGCAGTCGCCGATGCCGCAGCCCTTCTTGGTGCCGGTCAGGCCGAGCTCATAGCGCATCGCGTCCGCAAGCGACATATTCGGTTCGACGGCGAACTCGTAGGGGGAGCTGTTGACATTCAAGGTGATTAACTTCTTCATGCCGCGCTCACCGATCTGCTCAAGATTTTCGAGACCAAAACATGCGCCATATCCACCCGGTAGATGGCTGATCCCCTATGGTCGGTGATGGGTCTGCACTCATTGGCTGCGATTTTACCCGCTTCGTCAAATACGGCAGCCGCCTGTTCTTTCCCCTTCAAATAATCTCCCGCTTTTTTAGCGACCACAGGTGTTGGCGCTACGGATCCGAGGGCGATTCGTGCGCCGACGATTTTCCCCTTATCATCCAGCGTTACTACAGATGCCACGTTAACCACGGCAATTTCCAACGCTTTGCGGTTCGCCAGTTTGATGCAGGAGCTACCGCTATGTTCGGGCAAAGATGGGAAGACAATTTTCGTCAGGATTTCACCCTTCTCCAGAACGGTTTCGCCCGGAGCGACCACGAACTCTTCTACAGGAACCTTCCTTGTGTCTTGAATCGACTGGAGAACGCATTGTGCATTCAAGGCAACCGAGGGCAAAAGAGCATCCGCGGCCGGACGTGCGTTGCAAATATTACCCCCCAGGGTGCCTCGATTGCGTACCAGCGGCGATCCCAGGTTGTCTCCACCTTCAGCCAGAGCAGTCAGTTTATCTCTGATCAGTTTTGAGTTACATATTTCGGTGATTGTGGTCATGGGACCGATGACGATATCGCCATTCTCTTCTTCGGTTATCCCACTCAGGCCGGGGATGCGGGACAGAGCAACCAGGTAGGCAGGAGCCTTTTCCTGAGATTTGAGCGGCATCCCGGTTTTGGGGTTGCAGCCCTTGCAGCGGGGCAGGTGAGCCGGAATGATAGGGCGACGGATGTCGACCAGGATATCCGTGCCTCCTGCGAGAACTGCTACCCCTTCCGAAGCATACCGATCCAGCAGCTCACAAGCCTCTTTCACCGATTCGGGCTGTAACACGTCAAAACGCGGCAGCATTCTTTAACCTTTCATCCGATATCTCATAATTCTAATCCGATTTGGCGAGCACATCCCGGGCGATAACCAACTTCTGAATTTCACTGGTGCCCTCAAAAATGCGTGTAATACGCGCATCCCGATAGAAGCGTTCGATGGGATAATCGCTCATGTAGCCCATCCCGCCGTGAATCTGCACGGCATGGTCGACGCACTTCGCCAGAGATTCAGAGCAATACAACTTGGCGATAGCCGCCTCCCGGGAAAAGGGCAATCCCTGATCGCACATCCAGGCGGTTCTGTAAACCATATTCTCCATGGCGTACACTTCGCAGGCCATTTCGGCGAGCATCCATTGAATCGCCTGCAGTTTGGCGATGGGCTTGCCGAACTGAACTCGCTGCTTGGCATGCTGTGCTGAGAGATCGAGTACCTCTCTTGCAGCTCCCAGAGACAGTGCAGCAATGCCAATGCGACCAACATCCAGGGTTTTCATGGCGACCCTGAAGCCCTGATTCTCCTCCCCCAGGAGGTTCTCTTCAGGGACCTCCATGTCTTCGAAGAAGAGATCGGTCGTGTGCGACCCGCGAATGCCCAGTTTATCCTCAGGTTTCCCGGCTGAAAATCCGGGCATCTCCTTGTCGATCAAGAACGCGGAAATCCCTTTGATACCGGCGCCGGGATCGGTGATGGCGAAGACCGAATAGACGTCAGCTACCCCCCCATTGGTGATAAAAGTCTTCTGGCCGTTGAGGATGTAATGGGCCCCTTTTTTGACCGCCCGTGTGCTCATGGCAGCGGCATCGGAGCCGGCCTGGGGTTCGGTCAAAGCGAAAGCGGCCAACTTCTCCCCGGCGCACATGGGTGGCAGCAGGCGTTTTTTCTGGTCTACGTTCCCGCCGAGATAGACCGCCATGGCGCCGATGGATACGTGCCCCCCGAGCACAACCGCCGTGGAAAAGCAGGCGCGGGTAACCTCTTCGAGCATGATGCAGTAACCTATCTCCCCCATCTCCCCGCCGCCGTATTCTTCAGGAAACGGGATGCCGAGAAACCCCAATTCGGCCGCCTTGTCGATGATGGCGCGCGGTACCTCAGCATTCTTATCGTGCTCTTCGGCGTGAGGCCGAACTTCTTTATCTGCGTACTTGCGCGCCAGATCGCGCAACATTTCGTGTTCTTCGTTGAAGGTAAAATCCATATCCGAACTCACAGCTTTATTGTGATCCCCTCCCCATCACACTTCAGGGGGTAATAATCGAACGCAGGGCATGGGGATCGTGTTTCCTGAGCAGGTCGAAGGCATCGTTGATCTCATCCAGGGGGAATTTTCCGGTGACCAGCTCCTTCAGTTTGATCTTACCCGTCCGAGCCATTGCGATGATTTTCGGATAATCCACAGGGCGACATCCCAATGATCCGACAATTTCCTGTTCGAAAAACATGATTTTGGAGGCGGGTAGTTCGACGTTCAGATGGGTATAACCCACCACGACGGTCCTGCCACCCTTGCGGATGCAGGCGAAGGCGTCCTGGATGGTCTTGGGATTGCCGATCACTTCGAAGGTTACGTCAGCGCCTCCACCGGTGAGCTTCTTCACCTCTTTGTCGACGCGTTCGACTTCCTTGGCGTTGATAACTATCTGAGCGCCCAGTTTTTTGGCTACCTCCAGTTTCTCAGGGACGATGTCCACGGCGATCACGGAGGCTCCGACGGCAGCGGCCATCTGCACCGTATTAATGCCGACTCCACCGCAACCGAAGACCACCACGCTATCTCCCGCCTTCACTTCCCCGCGATTCACGACGGCGTGATAGGGCGTCGAAATGGCGTCCGCGATGATGGAGCCTTCAAGCAAGGGAACATCTGCGGGCAGGTGGAGCGCGTCCTTGGCCGGCGCCAATACGTATTCAGCGTAAGCGCCATCCACGTGGTTGCCGAACATGACCATATTGTCGCAGATGTTTTCCTTACCGATGCGGCAGTTGTAACAAGTGCCGCAGGTCAACACTGCGGGCAGGAGGACGGTATCCCCCTCCTTAAAGTTCGTCACTCCGTCACCGAGCGCCGCGACCGGCCCGGAAGGCTCGTGTCCCAGGATCATGGGAGGCTGCTTGAACGTGGGTACACCGTGATCGATATAGTGCAGGTCGGTGTGGCAGACTCCACAGGCCGCCACTTTAACCAGAATTTCACCCGATTTAGGCTCGGGAGTGGGAACTTCCGTCACCTCTAAGGGTTTGCCCGAACCCTGGAATAGCGCCGCTTTCATCGCTCCACCTCCGTTAATTTTATCTCTGAATTAC
>JALGZU010000353.1 GCA_025774735.1 candidate division LCP-89 bacterium
ATAACCGATGATCTGTCTGGCTTGCAGACCGGTGATGGCCAGCAGCGGCAGCGCCCAGAACGGCTGCAGCATGTTGGTCCACTGGTCACCGTATGCAAGCGCCATGACCGTATCGGAAGACGATACTCCCAGCTCCCCTGCTGCGGCAATCAGGATCGGTCCCTGAACCGCCCACTGGCCGCCTCCCGAAGGCACGAATAAGTTGACCAGACCGGCGGAGAGGAAGGCGAAGATCGGGAAGGTGGTGCTGTTCGAGATATTCACCAGAGCGTTGGAAAACACGTCCACCAATCCCGATGCACGCATCATACCCATGATTCCGGCGTAAAACGGAAACTGCAGGATAATGCCCGAAGTCCCGCTGACCGCCTTGCTCACGGCTTTAACATATCGGATGGGTCGTATGAAAAAGAGAAAGCCTAAAAACAGAAAGACGAGATTCATACTGTTCAAGTTCAGGCCGGACAAGCCCTCCCTGGAAAAATAAACAATCAGGTACCCCAGAGCCAACGTACAAACGAGCACTGCAAGAATACGGCTCTCTTCCAGCGCGCGTGCCGGGGTGCGCTGTGGGGTAGTTGATTCATCCAGTGCAAGAGCCTCATCGCCCCCACCCGGATAGCCCGACCATTCCTGAACATTTCGGGGCAGCATGGCTCGGAGAATCAACGGAACGCTGATAAGTAGTACGCCCGCCAGGACAAGATTAAGGTGTCCGAATAGCGTGCTGCTTACGGGTATAATGCCGGTCACGGCCACCAGAAAGTGATTCTCCGTGGCGACCGTCAGGGGCGCGGACCCGGATAGACCGCCGTGCCAGACGAGGAGACCGGTGTAGCCGGCCGCGCCGATCAGAGGATAATGGTGCGCAATCCCCCGAGCGTGCAGGGATTTGGCTGCCTCCCTCGCCAGCAGCGCTCCGACGATTAAACCCAGACCCCAATTCACGAGGGCGGCCGTCATGGCAGCCATGCTGACCAGGAGAACCGCTCCGGCCGTGTTCTTCGGCCATCCGGCGAGCAGCCCGATCAACCGGCGGATCGGCGGAGACTGTGCCAGAACGCCTCCGGTGACCAGGATGAGTACCATCTGCATCCCGAAGGTGAGCAGATCCCAGAAGCCCTCCATCCAGTAGGTGACCATCTCACCCGGCGAGCTGGGGGTTAAGAGCATACCCAGAATCAGCGTGAGCAATGTCAACAGCAGGGCAAAGATGAAGGGATCCGGCACCGCCTGCGCAGAAATCCGGCTGAAGACGGCTCCAATACGAGCGATCAACGGTTGTTCCCCTCGAAATAGCAGTAAGAGCAAGCTTCACGTGAATGCTGAATGGTCACGTTGTAACTTTCAAAGAACTGACGGGCTTCCACACACTCAATTGGCATCGGAACCGTTTTCTTTAGATTTTGGATAATCTTTAGCCGACGTGGGAGCCAGCCCACCGCTGCCCAGCAGCGATTCCCAGAAGAGCTCAAGATAGTGAATGACACGTACATCCAGAGCCAGTTCCGCCGCCTCCCGGCGCAGTTTCCAGAGACATCCCGGCGAACCCACAACGATTGTCTTGCTGTTGGACGACATCAGGAAGTCAAGCTTGCGCCTGGCGATAGCCCGCGACTCAGCGGGGAAAAACGCTGAATAAGAGCCTCCGAATCCGCAGCAGAGCTCGCTGCGGGGACTGTCCACAACCAGCAGCCCGGGAATGAGCGCCAGAACTTGCCGCGGCACTTCTGACCGCTGCTGCAGGTGGCTCAAATGGCAGGAATCGTGAAGGGCTACATTCCCTGCCATATGTTTTAATCCCGGATCGGACCGGTTTTTCAGAACTCTCAGCAGAAACTCACCGAAATCCGCGACTTTTTCGCGAAAATCAAGGTAGGTCTTGCGCCATAGAGAGCCGACTGGAAAGAGGAAATCGTACTCGTGTTGGAACGCTCCACCGCAGGTCGCGTCTGGCGACACCACGGCGTCTACATCCATATGGGCGAAGACCTTGAGATTTTTTTCCGCCAGACTCCTCCCGGTAGACAGGTCACCGTTGTTGAACGCGGGCGCACCGCAGCAGGCGCGATCCTCCGGCATGATCACCCGGTAACCGAGATGGGCCAGAATTTCAGCGGTTTTCAGTCCCAGATGCGGAAAGACTTCGGATAACATGCAGCCCGGGAAAAACGCCACTGTGCCAACGAGTTCAGTTCGCGGCTCAACCACTTCCGGCAGCAATTGATCCAACCGGTCGGTCGAAGGCCGGGGTAGTTGGAGACGGTTTAATCGGACCGCCTGACCGCTCCCCGGTATCCTTCTGGCGAATCCCAGCGCCAGATTCAAAAGGCGCGGTTGTGTGAGCACCTTACGCAGGAACAGGGACTTCGCCAACGGCCTGCCGACCTCATCGGCAAGGCTTTCACGAGCGGAAATCCAGATTCGCTCCGTACGAACTCCCGCCGGACAGGCATCCTGACAGGCATAACAGAGCAGACAGCGGTTGAAGACGTCTACCGCTCCGGCTCCGGGATCCAGCCTCTCTTCCATCAAGGCGCGCAGCAAATTAATTTTACCGCGCGGACTCTCGGCTTCCCTGAGGGAAAGCAGGAAAACCGGACAGACATCCTTGCAGAGGCCGCACGAGGTGCACTTCTCCACTTCGAAAAGCGCATCGCGCGCGTGAGATGAAAGTTCCAGATCCGGAATCATAGGTGGTCATTTTAGCGTCCGGAGGGCATCCTTTCCGGACACTTCTACGTCATGCTAAGCCGGGACAAAATAGACGTCCGTCGGATTGAACTTGGAATTGCGGCGGAATTGTGCCTTCACTTTCATCCCGATCCAATCCGTACTTGCTTCCTCGACATCCAGTCCGATCAGCCGACCCAGGAAAAGTGAATTCACTTTGGGCCACTCCACCATAATCAGTATGAACGGCGTCTCAGGCAGGAAGACCTCGCTGCCGTAATGACAGACGGTGAAGCAGTGTATGGCCCCCTCTTTGGGTAATTCGAACCAATCGCACTCGGACCCGCAGTACATGCAGTGAAGTCTGGGGGTGCCATAGGTGTAACGGCAACTCGGGCATTTGGTGCTGAGCAGTTTCTTGTTGGCCAATCCTGCGAAAAAGGGTGAATCCTGACCGAAACTGTGAATGTAGTCTATCTGATACGGCTGTTTGATGATAATGGGCTTCATCTTCTTCAACTGCTTCAAATCCTCGGGGAACGGCACGTTGAACAGGATGGTCCCGTCGTCTGATTCGGGTAGTCTGATTTTATCGGCCATGATTAGAATCCTTTCTCGAGAATTGAAACCGTGACGTACGTGCCCGTGCCCGCGTGGCTGTGAATCGACCCGCGTTTGGCGTCCTTGATCTGCAGCGTTTCGTCTTTGAAGTGCTTCTTTATAGTGCCCTGAAGTTGCCAGTGAGCGAACACGCCCTGCATCAGTCCGGTTCAAACCGCCGGAGGGGTTGACAGGGATTTTCCCCTGATCCTTGAACTTATACCCATATTTCAAGTTAGGCATGAAAGGAGCACCACTTTCGACGAAACTGCCGCCTTCGCCATACTTGCACAAACCCATATCCTCGTACGTCTGTATTTCCGAAGATGTGTACGCATCATGCAGTTCGATGAAGTCGATCTCATTGATGGGATCGGTGATGCCACACATTTCATAAGCCGTCTTGCTGGCCATACGGCCGGAACGGAAGGAATGGACACCGGGATACTTCAGGTTTTTATAATCCGAAGCCTTCTCGTGCGGTAACAGAGGGACTTTACCATGTGGACGGTCCGCCATACGCATGGCGTCCATGCCACCCCCTACGCCTGTAACTTTGCTCGGCTTCAGCCGCTTTCCCAGGGCTTTTTCAAGCTTATTCAAACCCTTTTCACTGGCGAAGAGAATCACCGCGGCGCCATCACTCATCGTACAG
>JALGZU010000354.1 GCA_025774735.1 candidate division LCP-89 bacterium
GATATTGAACCGGGGGATGCTCAGGAAGCGCTTGAGCTCGCAAAGAAGGTACGGGAAGCCGTTCTGAAGTCATTACCATCCCATACGCTTACCAAACCTTGACCATCCACCGAAAAATAGACCACCTCGTATATGGTTTTCCTCGATAAAGATACAAACTGCGACAGCCGTGGGAAGTTCAATCTGAGTGGTGACGATGTGATCGCCACCGAACGGCATAAATCCGGCCATATCGACCGGCAACTGCTTTTTGTATCACCAAATCTTCGGCTGAACTTATCCAGACTGACAAGCCTTCCAAATCTCTGCGAATAGCTCTCTCAATGATTAATTCCTCGTATCCCGGAACAGCCAAAAGAAAATCCACAATTACGCCATCGACAATGACCGATACAATCAATGGATTATCTTGAACTTCCGGGCGGGCCTTGTGGGGAAATTCTTGGTATATCAAGGAACCGACACTTTCCACCTAACTACTTAGATTTTAATCAATTTTTATCACTGTCCGGCTACAGCGTATGTGGGATGACAATGCTAAACAATTGATAATGACTTCAGTGGCGGTATCGTGGGCGAGCGGAAGCCGATGGTCATCGGTGGCTCCTTGAAGTGGAACAGCCTTGACGCCGGGGATCTGTCGAAGCTGCACATCCGTAAGCCATTCAACGGCTACATCGACGAGGTGGCCTTTTTCGGCCAGTCCCTGGACGGCGACCAGATCAAGCGACTTATGACCGCAGGACCCTTGAGTATTTCCGAGTCAGCTACCGAAAAATGATACACTTACGTCGTGATCAGATTTTAATAACAAATAACAAATCCGCCGAAGGCGAATTAATCCTCTAATTGGAAAAAAAGGGGAACGTCCGTGAAATATTGATATTTTAATCTATCTATAATGTTTTACCCATATGCCACGCACAGCCCACATGAATGCGCCTAGCCCACTGCATCATATCATCATAAAGAATAAAAATTCGAAGAAATGTAAATATATCACGGATGTCCCTCTATTCCCTCAATCCTTCAACTTTGGTGTATCACTGAATATCTGCATCATAGTGGTTAAACTATTCCGATAAAATACTTGACAGGCCTTGTTACATTGTGGTAGCAACAAAACTCCAATTTCGAATTACGCCAATGACTATTTAGTTGATGGGTATGCGGTTGACGGACTCATCTTCAAAATTCTTTTCTGACTGATATTCTCTGTCTGATTTAACCGCGACAACTAATCTTCCCGCTACCACATCAATGCGTCGGGTTTTTCTCCCTTGTTTTTTCGTAAGTATGGAGCTTTCCCAGTGAGTCGGAAACAGCCTCCAAATCGGTTCAAACTAGAGAATCTCGAACCGCGGATTCTTTTGTCGGCTGACGCGGCGATGGCATCGCCGTGTGATCTGTCAGATGAATGCGAGTTCGAGTATGACAACGATCTGCTACCTCAGGCAGATGAGGTTGCGATCGGTGATGAGGATCGCCTCGAAGAAAATTCCTACCAGGAACAAACCACCTACGACCCTTCCCAATCCATCGATGATATTTTTTCCGGATTAAGCGAACAAGAACTAACGGACGAGGTTCAGAACGAGCCTGCTGACGTGGACGAGTATGAGGAAGCGTATGCGTTCGAGGACGAGGACGAAAACGAGGACGATCAGCAGAAGGAATTCGAGGACGAGGACGATCGTGCAAACGATTTCGTCCATGAGTCCGAAGATGCAGCTGCGTCCGAATCCGATGCTTCTTCGTATGAAGATTCGGTGATTTCTTCTCACCAGCAGGATCAGATTGTCAGGGGTCTGAATGCCCTGTCCCGGCTGGGGGGTATGCTGGAAAAGTTCGATGTGTTTGCCAAAAGACTTCCGCTGACCGACAATGCCTCGGTGGGCGGACTTGTCGGTCTTAATGAAATCATGGATACCCGCCTGGCCAAGCCGGTATATGACTATTTCAACGATGCCACCGATCCGCCCGACACCGACGGTGTCCTTGAGACACTGCAGGATATTCCCGGAACCTATGGCGATTTAGATCTTGCCCTAAGTTCGTCTGACGGCGGATTGGATGAAGCTGAAAACGAGATCCGGTTTGATTTAAAAGTAACCGCGACTCGCAGAGGTGAAGTGCGTCTCGATGCCGGTGACGATCCGATTGCAGGGTTTGAATTTGATGAGCAGGCCACAGCCGGCTTTACCGCAAGTCTGGAGCTGGATTATAGCTTTGGCGTCGATCTGGACGAATCAGAGGAGTTTTTCTTAAATATTCGGGAATTTCATGCCGCTGTAGCCATCGACGCCGCTGCGGTCAGTGCCGAAGTTATAGTTGAGACATCCCCGGACGCTGACCAGGCCGTAAACGGCACGCTGGATCTGGATGTCGAGGTAAGTGTCCAGTTCGATGAGATCGTTGCAGCTGATGGCCGTATCACCCTGGCCGAGCTACGGGCAATCACCCCCAAGACGATTGATACGTTTATCCAGCTGACTGCCAAAGGCACCCTTGCGGCCGAATTTGCATCCCAGGACAGCCCTACCTTATTTATATCTATATCCAGTGACGATATATTTGACAGCGCATCGCTGGATTTTTCCGTCTCAATTGATATCGGCACTCTCAAAGACCCCATCCTGGACCTGCTGCAAGAACTCAATGAGTTGAGTTTCAGCATCGATGAATCAGAACCACTGACAGTTACCCTGCCGGTGATCGACAGCTCCATCAATGAACTGATTTTTGAAAACCCGGATACCGGCCTGGGTCAAATCCTTGACCTGTATACCCCGGCCCGGGAATATTTTGCCCTGCTGGAAGCCTTTAATTTTGACATCAACGATTACGCTACCGCTATCGGCGCACTGCCCGGGATCGACCAGCCGGATTTTAATATCAGCCTGGATGCCCACAGGCTGAAACTTAAAAACCTTCTTGAAAAGGAATACAATCTTTCTTTGAGTCCGGCGTGGGACCTATCGCTGTACCTTCCCGAAATCTGGTCGCTCTTTAACCCGGATTTTCAGGTCAATGAATTTTTACCCCATTTTCAGCTGCTGTTGGGCCTGCCCTATCTGCCCAGCTGGGATTCGATCCGCTCGGATATGAAATCCTACTTCGAGTCTTCCGCCAACCTGAAAGGCCTGCTGGATTACATCCGCACCGTGAGCTTCGAGCCCCTGTATCAGGATTTCGCCGGACAAACGAGTACCGAACCATTCCAGCTCAGTGACGAGTATCTTCCGGACGCCAATGAAGTGCGCTTTGATTTTTTTATGGACGCAACGCGCAAGATCGATTTTACCGTCGACCTGCAAACTCTTCTGGAAGATCAATTCCGTGATACCGGGGTAACCAGCGACGGCAAGATGGCCTTTACCCTGACACTCGGACTGATGCTGGATTTTTCGATCGGCACGAATCTAAGCCGGGATGGG
>JALGZU010000355.1 GCA_025774735.1 candidate division LCP-89 bacterium
GTTTACGGTAAGCATATCAACTCTGACGGCAGCTTGGGCGGTCCGGACCCGAGGGTGCGGCCTGAGGTGATCTATCCCAAGATTTCCGGCGTATCGGAAAATCGCATCTATTTCGAAATTCCCTCGTCCGGGCGGGTGCAGATCGACCTGTACAACCTGTTGGGGCAGCGCGTGCGAACCATCGGGAACGCCCGCCTGCCATCCGGCGCGCACACCATCCATTTCGACCGGGCCGGTCTCGTTTCGGGTATCTATTTCCTGAGAATCAAAACCCCGCAGGGCGTATGCGCGGGCAAGGTGGCGGTGGTGAGGTAGGATTTGTCATTCCTGCGGACGCAGGAATCCAGGGATGCCAGGGACGCATCCATGTGTTCGCTCTCTTTATTCCCCCGTCTTTTCGATTGTAGGGGCGACCCGGAGGGTCGCCCTCTCTGGTTTCCCGTTCTACAATCCCCCCCCGAAACACCCCTCAATCCTCTCCCTGATCTCATCCCTCACCCGTTCGAATACGGCTAATTTCTCTTCCTCGGTGCCCTCCGCCGCGGCGGGATCATCTAAGGACCAGTGCAGACGTTCGTTTCTGCTGGGTACGTAAGGGCAGGTCTCCTTGGCCCGGTCGCACACGGTGATGACATAGTCGAACTCCCGATCGCCGAAGAAATCCACCGTCTTGGATTCGTGACGGGAGATGTCGATGCCGATGCGCTGCATCGCTTCGATGGCCAGCGGGCGCACCCGGGTTTTCTCGGTCCCGGCGGAGAAGGCCCGGTAGCGGTCGCCGTAGAAGTGGTTCAGCAGCCCCTCGGCCATCTGGCTGCGGGCCGAATTGTGCGTGCAGACGAAGAGGACGGTTTTCTTATCCACGAGTGTCCTCCGAATTGAGGGATTCGTTGAGTTGTCAGAATATAGGAAAACTTGCGTACAGATTCAAGCGCATCCTGCCGGAAACGTTTTGGCAGTCTCAAAGTAAAACCTGAAATCAGTTATGGTGAATGGGGGAACTACCCCTTGATTTAGAGGGCGATTGTTCCTATATTTAGCCTGTTCTTGGTCGTAAAAGTACCTGATGAAATCCTACCTGCGCTTACTGAGCCTGGTCAAACCCTACCGCCGGACACTGGCTTTCGCCTTCGTCTGTTCGGCGGCGTACGCCCTCTTCAACGCCGTGGCGATCTGGTTCTCGGCCTCCTTCATCACCGCCATTTTCTCCCCGGAAGCAGCACTGTCGCCGGGCGTTCCCGAAGGAGCGGCGGGCCTGAACGAGAGCCTGAAACTGTTCGCCTGGGAGCTGATCGGCGGCGGCGACCGCTTCGATGTGGTTCAGCGCGCCGTGGTGATCTTCTTCCTGGCCTTCCTGCTGCGCAACACCTTCGACGTTGTACAGGTCTACCTGATCACCTTCATCGAACAGCGCGTCATCAAGGACCTGCGCGATAAACTCTACGGACACATGCTGTCGCAGTCGCTGGCCTTCTTTCACCGGCGCAAAGCCGGCGACCTGGCCTCCATCACCATGAACGACGTCACCGCCCTGCAGGAAAAGATGATGAAGGCGATTAAGTTCAGCATGCGAGAACCGTTCGTCATCGGGCTGTTCCTTTTCCTCCTCTTCACCATCTCCTGGCAGTTGACCCTGGCGGCTCTGATCGTCCTCCCCGTCGCCGGCGTTCTGATTGACACACTCGGCAAGAGCATCAAGCGCAAGAGCGCCCGCATGCAGGAAGCGCTGTCCGGAGTCACCTCCCTGCTGTACGAACGCTTGGGCGGCGTCCGCCTGATCAAGACGCTGGGTACGGAGGATCAGGAAACGGCAAAATTCAAGGACACCACCCGCACCTTCTTCAAGAAAGCGCTGCGCCAGCGCCGCTTCGACATCCTGACCGTGCCGTTAACCGAAATCTTAGGCCTGGCGATCATCTCGCTGATCCTGATCTACGGCGGCTACCTGGTCTTCCGCACTACCGCTATCGACGCGGAAGACTTCGTGCGCTTCATCGCCATCACCTTCTCGGTGCTGGCGCCGGCCAAGGAACTCGGCGGAGCCTACACCTCCATCCAGGCCGCCTCCGCCTTCGCCGAACGCATTTTCAAGATCATGGACGCGGAGGAGCAACTTCCCGTCGCGAAAAAGCCCACTCCCGTCTCAACTCTGCAAGAGGCTATCCAGTTCGAAGGCGTCAGCTTCCGCTACGATGATACCCAGGACGATGCCCTCGCGGACGTCAACCTCGCGGTCAAGCAGGGTGAAACTGTCGCTCTGGTCGGCCCTTCCGGTGCGGGCAAGACGACCCTGATCGGGCTGATCACCCGCCTCTTCGATCCGACGCGGGGCAATGTCATCCTGGACGGTCATGACCTGAGAGATATCGAAATCGGCGGGCTGAGGAGACTGTTCGGGGTCGTCTCCCAGGATATCGTCCTCTTCAACGACACGGTCACCGCCAACATCGGCTACGGAGCGGACAATATAGACAAAAACAGAGTGATCGAAGCGGCGAAACTGGCTTACGCCGACGATTTCATAAAAGCGATGCCACAGGGCTACGACACCACCATCGGCGACCGGGGTACGCTGCTTTCCGGAGGACAGCAGCAGCGGCTCTCCATCGCCCGGGCGCTGGTCCACGACCCGCCCGTGATCATCTTCGACGAAGCCACCTCGCAATTGGACAGCGAATCGGAATCCCTCATCCAGCAGGCCATGGAATCCCTGCGTGAAAATCACACCCTGATCGTCATCGCTCACCGCCTGGCCACGGTGCGCCGCGCCGACCGCATCGTGGTGCTGGATCAGGGACGAGTGATCGACCAGGGCAGCTACGACGAACTCCTGGACCGCTGTGACCTGTTCGCCCGCCTCTGCCAGCAGCAGTTCTTAACCTGACCATGAACCGACCCGCCTTAATCGTCGACGACAACGACGACTACACCGCCATGCTCCTGAGTCATCTCGAACCGATGGGTTACAGCTTCGAACGCGCCCGCGACGCCGCTGAAGGTTTGCAGAAGATGCGGGAGATGGGCAACAAGTACTTCGAGCTGGTCGTCACCGACATCACCATGGAGAGCCAGACGGCGGGACTGTCGCTCATTCGCAAGTTGCGGCGGGAGGGCTACAAGGGACTGCTCATGGTGGCCAGCACGGGGGTGAACAATCCGGTGATCCTGCATCTCACCCGGCTATTTTACCGGCTCTGGGGTGCGGATCTATTGGTGCCGAAGGAGCCGCTGAAAAAAGGCCTGTTTCAGTGCGTCGTTCTGACCCCTGCCGGGCGGGAGTTTGATAAGTAGCTGACTGAAAATATATGTCAACCGTGAGTAAAAAATCCCCTCGGATGAGGGGATTTCTATTTTTACCTGAGTGAGAGTGATCGATCATGCCAGGTTATGAACCGATCACAATCTCACCTTAAAGGTCAGGAAATGAATGTCCT
>JALGZU010000356.1 GCA_025774735.1 candidate division LCP-89 bacterium
CGAGAGGTAAAACAGGACCGGTACCGGGAGGTGATCTTCTCGCGTCGCCGGGCAGACTTCAACCGCATCCAGAAGGGGATGAGAAGTAGTGTAGCGGCAAGAATGAACGGCGCCTTGTAGAGTTTTAATCAGCACGGACCGATCCACGGGTCGTTGAAAGTGTGCGCTGAAACCGTCGATCAGGGTTTCCAGCATTGTCCATCCACGTTCCTCACGGTCATCTCCATAGGGCGGGTCGCACCCGTCGTCGAGGCGTCTTCTGATGAGCGTGAGACAGCGTTTGATCCAGGTAGAAAATACTGCTCCAGTCAGACGCCTTCCAGCATCTTCATCCAGCTTCCTGAGCGATTCCAATGCTTTCGATACGTTGGGTGCCTGCCTTGATTCGGCGAGCTCTATCCACTGCAGAGCGGGCTGGGCACCGGTCGTCCCGCTCGTTTCCAGGATGCCGGCGATAACCTGTGATATCTCACCGGGCGGCGCGTTCAGGATGCGCGAACGCAAAACCTGCAGCATGTCGGCTCTGTTCCAGTTTCTATTAAAAAGGTCGAGCAGTTTTCCGAGTTGACTGGTTCCCGGAAATTCCGATAGGGGCTGGCTGGTCGTGATTTTAAGAGGAACCTGATAGCGCCTGGCGGCGGATTTGAGCTGGGGGAGAGCATCATGGATGAAGGGATGGATGATGCGGATGTTGCCGTACCGGTAGGTGCCTTTAACAGCCCACCCGGCGATTTGTGCAAAGGTATCATCGAGCTCTGCTTCGATAGTCAGGGGGCGCAGATAGTTTACTCGCACGGTACCCGGGGGTGCAACCCCCGGAAGTGGATCGGCGAGGTTCAATTGTGTGACCCACTCCGATCCCGGAGCGGGCACAAGATGCACTGAATCCGATGCAGACATCAGACTCCTCAGGAATGCCAGTTCGAGAGGGCTGAGTTCGAAAAACGGCCCGATCACCAGGGGCGGCGTCAGTTCGATGCCGGGTTTGCCTTCGAGAAGCCTGCGGCGGGCAAGGCGCAGGAAATCGCCGGGTGTGAGTTGGTGGGAACGGTCGAAATGCTCTCTTAAAAGGTAGTGCCATTCTCTGAAATCGGCCGGTGGGGGAGCACCGGTTGCACCGGGTAGAGTCTCATCAGGGAAATGCCCCCTCGATTCGGCTTCTTCCAGGGCCTGCCAGAACGCCTGAGCGAACCCGGGTGAATTTCGCACCGACGAATATGCGCCGGTCCGGTTCTCCAGGCAGATCTCCCGGATTGCCAATTCGGCAGCTTCAGGCTTGATAACGGTATCGAGAATGGGTAGACAGAGGATCTCCCCGGCAAGGGAAAGAAGGGTGTGAATGCGGTGCGTCGGCAGGGCGGAAAAACCGGCCTCCTGCATCAGAGCAACTTCGGCGGCTCGGCGATGGCGCCCATCCGGAACGATCCAGAAGGGCGGGGACCAGACGTCTCCGCTGCAGAGTTCAGCCGCGCAGGCGCAGGTCCGTTGCCAGGTTGTCTCGTTCGAGGTCGCGCTGACGATGTCTATATTTTTGGCGGAATTATCCACGCTGTGAGGTGATAATCAGGATCCGTCCCTGCGCAACGACCGGCAGGGAAGAGGGTTGAGATTTTCGATGAATGCACGTCAGGAATCGGAGAGGGTAATGTCCCAGTTAACGTCGAAGCGGGCTCCGCATTCCGGACAGATCAGCACTATGCGGGCGGTGTCGCCGGCACCTTTTTGGAAGGAGACGTGAAATCCCATGTCATAGCCACAGACAGTACAGGTCCGGAATTCATCGTCTACCTTGATGGGTTTAATCGTTTCTGCTACGGGCATAATTTCCTCGAATTGGTTGTAACGGAACGTCCACTTAAATTTCTGATTTCAATGATTTTAAAACTCAATTTTCCACAAATGGACTTTTAAATCTTCTGGATTGTTTATCATTACCATGCCTCCAGGGATTGACTCTGCATCCCATTCATGTTCCGGCTGTACGCCCGAAATGATTATACTCCCATCGGATAGAATCATGCCATCACGCATATAGGGTGACCTGTTCAGCTCACAGGGGATTATGAAATCCAGGCATTCCACCTGTTCCGTAAATGGATCGAACCGTATGGCAACAACTCTGACGCCGTCCTCCGCCCACCCGAAACCGTCTTTCCGCCACTCCTTCCACCAAGCCCCTGACCCGAAACCGACTATATAATAGCGACCCTCATCGTCAAACTGGAGGAACTTGTGAGCTACCCCGGGATAAACATCATTAAGGTAGAGATTTATTTTCTTGTTCACAGGTGCACCAAATTCGCCATTATCCGTTATGTAAAAAGTCATCCAATTATTCCGATATGAATAGTGGAGCTCTGCGCCCACACCTCTCTTCGACCATTCCACGTAGGGAACCTTGCCAGAAAATTTACCCTCACGATTGAAGGCTAATGCTTCCAATTCACTTTTCGATGGCGGAAAGATGATGTAGTCATCCGCTACATTCGGAGATCTTAAGATCATTTGTGGTACACGTTTATCCCGCGGTTCAAAATAGGGTGTAAGATCAACTTTATCAAATTCAAGGTTGATCAACTCCCATCTGTCGGTATTAAGATCCCAAACGCCTACGGTTTGTATATCCGTCCCATAAGCATTACCGCGCCTTACACAGGCAGTCCCATCATCGAAAAAACCGACAACTTGGGTTATGCTTTTGTCATCTTTATCCCATGCTTTGCTATAACTCCGCACAAATTCGGCGTTCTGATCAAGCACAATAATCTGACCGGCGCTGAGACGACCAGTTAGCCAAATTTGATTAAACGGATTATCTTTGAATCTGCATGGCAGATCTGCGATCCCGGTAAAATACCCTCGTTTGGGGAAAGGAAAATCCATCTCACCTTCCCCACATTTAAGTGATGCGATCTTTTCTAAACCGGTACACCAAGCTGGCAGAGTAGTCGATAAAAAAAGGACCAGAAAATATATAATTAGATTTTTCATTTGGTTCCTCGAACCAAAGTCGGAAATTGTGGACATAAGACATGAACGGTGAAAAAGACTATATGTATTTTATGGGCATATCTTGTGATGGTTCCCGGAGAGTCCAGATCAAAATCCAAGTTATAAGGAGGATGTAGTTGGAGATTTCAGTGACAGTGTCAAGCACGGTCAAATATACATCGTGAAATCGTAAAGATCAAGATTTTGATGCAGCAATTACTCCAGAATTAAGGAGCAAAAATCCTGAATTTCCGATGCAGCTGATGTGCCGAGAAGAGATTCGCCAAAAAAGAATTGACTTTACATCAGAATAAAGGTATATTTGTATTTTCGTGAAATAAAGTTAAGTGGGATTTCATTCCAATAAAGACCCGTTTTTATCTCCGGTCGGAAAGCCATGAAAAAGCGCAAGACTACGTTTCGCCTGGGATTGACCGTTCTGACCTATCAGCATAATAAGCTCCAGGATTTCCAGGATGCCGAAGTGATTGAGCTCGCCCGCATGACGGGTGCTCTGGAGGCAGACCTTCACCGGGCGGTCGTGGAGGGGCGTCAGGAAGACGTCATGAACTACATCGCGGCTGATGAAACCCTGGGGGAGGCAGAACAGACTCTGGCAAATGAGAAAGCCCAATATCTTCTCGGTGACTTTGCTGATGAGCTGGAGAGGAATAGCAAGAAATCGTTGAAGCTGGGTTTGGACCTGCAGGGGGGGATGAGGCTGGTTCTCGAAGTGAACCTGGTCGAATTGATGATCCAGCTAGCGAAAAACCGTGATGCCCGGTTCGATACTCTCCTGGCTGAAATATCCGAACGACTGAAAGATCCTGGCGCCGATTTCGATGAAACGGTTCTGGAAGTGTTCGAGGGAAACGGCGTCCGGCTTTCACGCTACTTCCTGGAAACCCAGACATCCGACCGGCAGGTACTGAACCATCTCCAGGACGAAGCGGATGACGCCATCGCCCGCTCGCTGGAAATCATGCGCAACCGCATCGACCAGTTCGGAGTCAGCGAGCCCTCAATCTTAAGGCAGGGCAAGCGCCGCATCGTCGTCGAACTGCCCGGCATTCAGGACCCCGTCCGGGCGCGTGGCTTGATCGGGAAAACGGCGCTTCTCGAGTTCAAGCTTCTCACGGAACCATCGGACGCACAAGGGATCCTGGAAGATATCGACAACTTTCTCCGGCAGGAGATGGGATTGACAACTCCGGAGGATACGGTCCAGGTCGAGCCTGAGGAAGCGGCCCAGGATGATGCCGAAACGACACCGGATACCGCCCAGGCGCCGGTCGCCCGCGATCAGGTCATCGATGCCTCCGACCTTTTCGGAACCGAAACGGATCTGTCAACCCTCGGCGAAGATACCGCACTGGTGGTGGCGGAGGGCATCATCGAAGACCATCCTTTCTACGCGTTGCTTCGCAACGTCGGTGACGGGATCGCGGTGGTCAAACAGAACCGTCGGGCGGTCGATATCATCCTTTCCCGACCAGAAATTAGCAGAATAATCCCGCAAGACATTGAGTTTCTCTGGTCCAACGATCTCATGACCGGACCCGATGGAAAAGAATACTGGAACCTCTACATCGCCAAAGCGCAGGCGGAGATCACGGGTACCTATCTCACCAAGGCCGAGGTCGAGATTGGCTCTGGCGGCAGCCCCGGAACGGAGGGACAGCCCATCGTATCCCTGGCCATGAACCGCAAGGGTGCACGCATCTTCGCACGGGTTACAGGTGCCAACGTCGGCCGAAGGTTGGCGATCGTCCTGGACCAGCATGTCTATATGGCACCGGTTATCAAGGTGAAAATTCCCGACGGCCGGGCGATCATCGAAGGATCTGATTCGATGGAAGAAGCCCGGGATCTGGCCATTGTGTTGCGGGCGGGTGCATTGCCGGCCCCCGTCGATTTCATCGAAGAACGTACGGTCGGTCCTTCACTGGGGGCGGATTCCATTGAAAAGGGAAAATTCTCGGCAACGATGGCATTAGTGATCGTGGGATTGTTCATGCTGGTATATTATCGTTTTGCCGGCATTCTGGCCGATTTCGCTCTGGTTCTGAACATCTTTTTCTTGATGGCCATCCTGGCGGGATTTCAGGGGACTCTGACCATGCCCGGAATCGCTGGAATTATCCTGACGATCGGTATGGCGGTGGATGCCAACGTACTGATCTACGAGCGCATCCGTGAGGAGTTGCGCACTGGCAAAACGGTGCG
>JALGZU010000040.1 GCA_025774735.1 candidate division LCP-89 bacterium
ACCGCCAGAGTTAAACCGATCACATTTCTTTCGCTGCCTTTTTCGATCTCTGGAAGAGGCTGGGTGAGTAGATTCTTCAGTCGATTGAGCATTGGTACCTCAACTACGGTTGGCTGGTTAGAACTTCAGATAATTTGGGGCATTCCTCTCTGAGTAAAGAGTACTGCACGACGTCGTGATACTTTCCATGAAGAAAATACATCTTTCTGAACGTCCCTTCCAATTTATATCCGCATTTTTCGGCGACTTTTCGAGCGGGAAGATTATCTACTACAGTGCCGAGCTGCAGACGCGGTATGTCCTTCATTTCAAACAGATAGGCGGAAAATAT
This sequence comes from candidate division LCP-89 bacterium, assembly GCA_025774735.1. The sequence goes on from JALGZU010000040.1 coordinate 332, forward strand.
CTGCAACGCCTCCGTCATAAAGCCCTTCTTGCGGTTACTACGCTTGTGAATCCCGAAACCCACTTCGTATCCTGCTTGATAGGAAGGTTCCCTGAAAAACATGATCATACCCAGGGTATTGCCCTCTTTATCCGCGATAACCCAGCGTTCAAGATGATCCTCAACGAAACCCGTTTCGGAGAATTCCTTGCGAAATTTTGGTGCGGACCGGAATCCTACGTCATCGTATTCACCCCGTTCCGAATATTTCGCCCGAACGGTTAAATATTCTTCAACGTCCTCTTCGGTGAAATGCCTTAAAATCACACTTTTTCCTACCAGCATGGCTATCCTCCCCGGTTCTTTCAAATTTCGTCCATGTTTGTTGTCAAGCTCATTAATCCACCAACTGCGTTTCCGGAACGTCCTCCTCCTTTTCGGGCAATCTGAATTGATCCGGCCTGGATTTCAGCACTTCCCTGAGCCACTCCTCAGGATACCCCGCGTCCTGCGGGCGTCCTTCTTCGTCCTGGACATAACCGTCATTGTACTTGCGGATTAAGTACTCCGCCAGCTCGCGCCAGCGACCGACGACCTGTTCAGCGTGCGACACGGAGTAATCAGTGAGGTAGCGGCTCATTAATTCCGGATCGGATTTATAAAGTTTAGCAGCAGTCTCGTCCACCGCTGGCTGTAGGGCGATGAGATGTCCCTCCAGATCGCTCTGTACAGCCTGGATGTCCTGGATCATGTAGGAGTACTTCAGGGTGGCGTAATTGGCGACGAAGTTGAAGACCCACCAGGTCGAATCCCAGCTAAATTTTCTTATACTCCCCATAGTGTGAGACGGGGGAACGACCTCGATACCGCAATAGAGGGGCACATAGACGGTGTGATACGATTCATCCACTCCGTACCAGAGTACGCCTCCCACGGGATCGGGCAGCCAGGAACGGGATTGCGATACGAAGGAGAAGCCCACCTGCTGGGTGGATACGGGGCGCTCCCAGGCGTATTCTACGCTGTCCACCATCCAGTGAAGGGGGCGCCAGCGGTAGGGACTGCCATAAGGTCCCGCATCGATACCCTGAGTCATGTCGTAATCGGTCCCTTCGTAGTGATCCCGCATCAGGCCCATGACGTCCGCCAAGGAAAGCTTTTCATCGGGTTTGATCCAGAGGGGATACGGCTCAGCTCCTTCCACTCCCCGGTGATAGTCCGGCGATGGGTCCAGAGATGGCGCAACGCGTCGAAAAATGCTCCAGACACGGGTATCGGCCCAGCGCAGGTTCTTCGGCGTATCCGGGCAGTATGCCTTCTGGTAATTGAACGGTTCGCCGGATGCGGGATGGTAGTAACCCTTCTCAATTGCGAGTGAAATGACATTTTCAGAATAGAGGCAGTTCTTCGGATCGTTCAACGGAAACTCTCCGATGCGAGCTTTGTTGGCGTGGCAGGAAATGCGCCCATCAGGGATACGAATGGCCACCCAGGCAGCTCCGTCTCCGCCGGGTCCTGGCCCGATGATCTCCAGCAGCCAGGCCTCCTTCGTATCGCCGATGGAGATCGATTCCCCGGTGGATCGGTAACCATGCTTTGCGACCAGGTCGGTCATAATCCGGATCGCCTCCCGGGCGGTTCTGGCGCGCTGCAGGACGATTTGCATCAGATCCCAGTAATGCAGAAGGCCCTCGGGATTCTGCAATTCCGGCCGGCCGTCAAAAGTGGACTCACCGATAACCAGCTGGTGTTCGTTCATCTGCCGAACGACGGCGTACGTGTGCTCAACCTGTTCGATTGTGCCCAGTAAATTTCCCGACCAGTCGGTGATATCCAACGAATCACCCGGTTCGTGATCGGCGGCGGGAGTGTATTTAAGCCGGGGATGCCACTCGCCGTCACAGCTGTAAGTGATCATAACGGAGCCGTCCGAAGATGCACCCGGGGTCACCAGGATGTTAGTGCAGGCGTCAGCCCCAGACACCCACATCAGGCAGAGAATATTCAGTGAAGCGGCCAGGAACCATCGTGGAAGGCGCATTATTTGAGTCCCATCAGTTTTGCGGTGTAGTGCTGTGAGTGTGGACACTTGTAAAGCATCGAGTGCTGTGATTGCATAAAATACCAAAATCGTAGGTTATTATCAAATGAAAAGCACACCGATCAAGATCAGACCTCCTCAACCCAGGAACAGGTTCAGGGAGTATCGCTTAGTAAACCATCGCCTTTAAATTCGGTTGACAATGTATCGAAAAATCGCTATATTTCAGGGCACTCGAGGGTTGTCTATGGAGTGATCACGTCACCTCTCAAGAAAAACCGGCCAGTTGTGCCGAACTCTTTCTATTCGCTCGAGTATAATCACGAAATGGATTCCTTTTCCGGGTCAACATAGGAGATTCCAATGAGACTTTTCATGGTAACGCTTTTTACGATCATCATGTTAGGAACTTACCTCCCACCTCTTCACGCCGGTGTGCTCCTAAAAGGCACGAGTGAATCACCCGGCGCCCCAGACGAGACGTCTGAACAGAACATCTATGTTGACGTAGACCGGATGCGGGTGGAAATGGAAGGTAAAAACGAGAGTCAAGTCATCATTTTCCGCATGGACAAGGAGATCTTCTGGGTGATTGACGACTCCAGGAAGACTTACATCGAAATCACCAGGCAGGATCTGGAGGAGATGAAGCGGGAGATGGATGAGGCCATGAAGATGTTCGAAGAGCAGATGAAGAACCTGCCGCCTCAGCAGAGACAGATGATGGAAGGGATGATGAAAGATCAGATGCCAGCACAAGCCCCGGAGATAACCTATGAGAAGATCGGTTCAGGCGAAAAAGTAGGCTCCTGGGTTTGTGATAAGTATGAGGGCTACGCCGCCGGTGAAAAGCAGATGGACGTCTGGGCAGCTGACTGGAAGGGTATCGGTATGGATTCCGGGAAATTCGAAGTCATGAAGGAGATGGGGGAATTCTTCAAGGATTTCAACCAGGATTCTGCACCTCTCTTCTTCGGGTCGAACGAGGGCGATGAGGTGGATCACCCCACCGGGCTTCCCGTTAAAACGGTAATCTACTCGGGCAATAATATTTCGCATATAACCGAAATTAAGGAGATTAAAGAGGCCGAGTTCTCACCCAGCCTGTTCGATCTACCGGACGGTCTCAAGAAAGAGAAAATGCGCCCGGACCAGCCGCGGCATTAATACCAAATCACCACCCACGTCGTTTCAGGGAAGATACGTTAAAAAACTCAATTACTTACAAGTCATAAATCCTATGTCCATGTCACTACTACGATGCGCCTGTGTACTCACGGTTGCTATTCTGCTGCTGTCAGGCTGCAGCGGGAAGAAGGCTGAGACAGAATCAGAGCAGAATGCCAAAGGGCCGGCGGGAGATGTCGCCGTCATCGAAACCCGGCTGGGCACGATCGTGCTCGAGTTCTATCCTGACATCGCACCCAATCACGTCGAGAATTTCAAGAAGCTGGCCCAGAGCGGCTTCTACGACAGCAACACATTCCACCGCGTCATCCCCGGTTTCGTCATCCAGGGTGGCGATCCGAACACAAAGGATGACGACCGCAACAATGACGGTATGGGCGGACCCGGATACTCCATCGAGGCCGAATTCAACCAGCGCCCACACCTTCGCGGCACGCTTTCCATGGCGCGTTCTCAAGACCCGAATTCGGCGGGATCGCAGTTCTTCATCTGCGTAGCACCGCTTCCCAATCTCGATGGTAAATATACGGTCTTCGGGAATACAATCCGGGGGATGGAGGTAGTGGACCAGATTGTCAACCTGCCGCGAGATAACATGAACAATCCGCTGGAAGCGGTTCCGATGACGGTTTCCATAGTCCCCAGATCAAGCATTGAATAACCGAGAATTATGAATCCACGCGCGCTATTCGTCGATGACGAGGAATACGTCCTCAGGGCTCTGCGGCGTATCTTCATCGACGATAATCTCGAGATTGAATTCGCCCAGAGCGCCGAAGAGGCAATGACCTACCTGCAGACTAACAACGTCGATCTGATCCTCTCAGATCACAATATGCCGGGTTTGAGTGGCGCCGAATTCCTGCGCCAATCTCGTGACATCCAGCCGGATTGCATCCGCATGCTAATCACCGGCCGTGGAGATATGGAAGTCGTGCTCCAGGCGATCAATCTGGGTCATATCTACAAATTCTTCCACAAGCCCTGGGATGATGAGGATCTGCATATCTCAGTTTTAAGGGCGCTGGAATTCAAACAGACCCGGGAGCTGATTAGACAACAGGAAGAGAAACTGGCGGTTTTTGAAGCTTACCGCAAGATGATGGTGACCGTATCGCATTATATCAACAACTTCAACTGCGGTTTGATCATGTCTCTCGACAGCCTGATGAATATGCCAGGTCTCCCACGAGGGGGGAAGCAACTGGTGAAAGAAAGCATGAAGTCCGCCAAAAAGATCGAGGAGGTTCTTCGCATTTTAAACCAGCTCCAGGAACTGAAGGTTACAGATTATCCTCTCACCGATGGCATGTTCGACATCGAAGAAGAGGTCAAGAAGGCGGTCAAGAAAATCGAGAAGGGAAAGTAGCAACCAACCCGTTTGCCCTGCTGCGAAGAAGTAATTAATAATGAAGCCTGCCCGGGACACAGATATTAGCATCGAGGATCTGATCAACCGCCAGATCTGCGGCGACAACCGGGACCTGTTCGCCAGAATCCCGGACGAATCGATCGATCTGATTCTGACCGATCCACCCTATAAAACCTACCGGAGTAACCGCCCCATCGCCCGACCGAAAGTCAAAGCGGTCGACGCCGACCAGTTCGACCTGGAACTTTTCGTCCGGGAGAGTTACAGGACTCTGAAAAAAGGCTGCCACCTCTACTGCTTCTGCGATCATTACACCTTTCCCGATATACAAAGAACTCTCACCGAGACCGGATTCCGGTATAAGAACTGCCTGGTCTGGGTGAAAAACAATCACGGCAGCGGCGACCTACGCGGCAATTGGGCCCCCCAGCATGAATTCATCCTGTTCGCCACCAAAGGCCCGGGCAAAGCCTTAAAGGGGCGACGGCGCTCCAATGTCCTGTTGAAGCGACAGGGCAATGGAGACCTGGAGTTCTTCTCCAAGGTATCCAACTACAGGTACAATCACGGCACCAGCAAACCCGTCGACCTGCTGCGGCTTTTGATTACCGCTTCCAGCGATAAGAACGATGTCGTTCTCGATCCCTACGGAGGCAGCGGGTCCACCGCTGAAGCCTGCCTGCTGGAGAAGCGCCGCTTCATCCTGTCAGAAATCGACCCGGATTACGTCAAACAGGCTGAACAACGCATCGCTGCACTTAGTTAAAAGTTAACTTCAAAATAAAAAACAGGATACACCATGAGAATCGCAACTCCTGAGAAAATGGCCGCCATTCTGGCGGATCTGAAAGAGAGAGCTATCGACGCCGTGTTGATTTCGGATTTCGAGACCGGCCGGAACAAGAACCTGCGATACTTGAGCGGTCATCCGTCGGATGCCAACCTGCTGCTGTTCGCTGACGACAGCACCACCCTGATCGCCTGGGACGTTGTGCTGGCTAAGCAACTGGCGGAAGTAGATACGCTGATCAACGTGGACGATTTCGGACGCTCTTACCGGGCGGCCGTCGCACACGCGCTGAAAGAGAAACTTGGCAGCAGCTTTACACTGGAGATCCTCCCCACCGAAGCTCACTTCCTGGTGCTGCAATTGCAGGAAGAGTTCAGCGGCGCCCGGTTCTTCTGCCGGCCAGATGGCGCTGCCGATGCCTTCATCAAAGCCCGCTCTATAAAAACCCAGGCCGAAATCGACATCATCGCCGAAGGTGCCAAAGTCACCAACGACCTGATTAAGATGATCCGGCCTTTCGTGGAATCGAACGAGGGATTGCGCGAGGTTGACCTGGCGCTGCACCTGGAGATGGAGATGAAGCGGAGAGGAGCCGAGGGACCCAGTTTCGAGACGCTGACGGCGAACTGCACACGGTCCGGCATGATCCACCAGGTACCTTCCTCGTCGGAAGCTCAGTTGGATCTACCCGGACTGGCTCTGATTGATTTCGGACTCTGGTGGAAGGGTTACGCCACCGACGTCACTGTCCCCATGGCGTTCGGTAAGCTTTCCGCCGAACAGCAGAAGATCATTGACACCAACAGGGAAGCCTATGACTTGGCTATCAGTATGCTGGAACCCGGCATCCCCGCCCATAAGGTCGCCGAAGCGGCCATCGGTCACATTAAATCGAAAGACCTGGTCATGCCCTACGGCCTGGGTCACGGGATCGGTCTGGACGTGCACGACCCACCCCGGCTGGCTCCCAAACCGACCGATCCGGAAATGTTGAAATACTGGCAGGAAACGCCGCTCGAACCCGGCATGGTCTTCACCATCGAACCGGGTATCTCTCACCCGGAATTAGGCGGTTTCCGCATCGAAAACGACGTGGTCATGACCGATTCCGGCCCCGAAATCCTGACCATATCGGAGCCGATTATATTTGAATAAAAAAGGACGCACGTTAAGGTGCATCCCGGTCATTGATTCCATAGTATAAGAGAAGCCCGGTCATTTTTGGTGACCGGGTTCTTTTTACGGCGCGAACTGTACCAATGCGGTTAGATAGACGGTGTGATCCGAAGTAATCCTCCGATCATGTACGTCTACATTTCCAGTCAATCCGGTATACTGATAGATATATTTAACATCCACACCGAAGTCGAGAGATGACGTTATCCGCCAATAATATCGACAATAGGCTCCGATCTCCGTATTTGTAAATCCTGTATCTTCCGGCGTTGATGGCAGCAGCTGTTCATAATCTGACGAAAGCTTCAATTTGCCGCCACCGCCCTTTACATAATATCCGGCTCTGAACGATTCCATTAATTTGCCATCCTCATCCTGCTTCCATGCAACGCCGGAGGCACCGAAAAGTATCCCCCAGAAATCTTGTACGGCATGATAGACATTATAATAAACATCATTTCCAAATTCATCTATATCTAATTCCCTGCTGCGAGGCCTCTGCCAGCGCGCATGATAGACCCCCACCTCGATGATGCTCCCTTGATCCCTGAAAGGAGTCAAAGAAAGACCGAATTCCGCATCCTGGAATTCCGATACCATATACAGACGAGATCCTGATGAAATAACCGACGGTTCGCCGGTGTAGGGAATATAATTGAAATCCTGATCGCTTTCCAATTCGGCAACGAATACCTCCTTTCTGTATCTGACAAACACCGGATCCACAACGTTTATTTGCGCCATCAACTTCATATTGCCCGGTGGGTGAAGCGTGGACGGTTCGGCGACCGATATTAATTCCGATGAGCTTGTGAAACCGAAATCGGTCTGCAGGTTCAGGTAAGGTCTATCCAGAATGCGCAAATCTTCCGCTAAGTGTAAAAGTGGTTTTGAATACAAGAGCTCGAAAAAGGCCATCCGATTGCCATAGGTCTTCACATCCAGAGGCGGATCGATGTTCGTCATCCAGAAAGAACCGGTCGCGCCCACATTGACGTTCAACCCGGATAAAATGGAAGACCAGGTGTCCGCCCGCTCCCCGGAATCTTCGCCCGAAGCAATTGAAAACGATACCAACGAAGAAATGAAAACCGACGGAATGACCAGAAAACGTTTCACGATTGCGGCCTCGCCGTTTCCAACGATTACATCATAAATAGATAATTATCAATAGTTGTTCTTCTAAACAATGAAACTCTAAGCTAAAGCTATTAGTTTCCAGTTGACTTACGGTTCTTCTTGTTGTGATATGTATATGTTCGAAGTAGAGCTGAACAGGTTCACAAAAAAAAGGCGGATAGTCAGCCCGCCTTTTTCCACCCCTATAGTGAGTCTTCTTGTGCTGGATTGTCTGCTACTTCATCAGCATCATTTTTTTAACCGAAGTGAAGTCACCGGCCTCGATGCGGCATAGGTACAAGCCGGAAGACAGCGCCGTGGCATCAAAGGTCGCCTCATGTGAACCAGCTCTGCGGTGGCCGTTGACTAGTGTTTCAACCAGACGGCCAGCGGCGTCGTAAATGGTCAGTTCTACAGGAGTATCTTCAGGTAGACGGTAACTGATGGTGGTCAGCGGGTTGAAGGGATTGGGGAATGCTCCGCACAATGCAAAATCATCCCGTAGGGCGGGGGTGCTTCCCCCGCCAATATCTTCGGCAATAAAGGATTCGCCTGTGTTGAACCAGCCGGACAGAGCTTCAGAGCCGTCGGAACCCAGTTTGATGAAGGCGAAGCTGTCGTGGGTCGTATCCGAACCGGCTGTGGCGTAAGCGTGGTAAATGTACGTTCCTTCCGGTGCACCCACTGGGACGGTCTGCGTTCTCTCGCGCCCGATGGTGGCTTCGCTACCGACGTCAACATTCACCGGGCCCAGGGTTGGTCCGAAAATGCTTCCATCAGGCAGTGTGACATCGCACCAGGCGTCGACATTCAAGGAGAGCATGGCAATGTTAGTGACCTGGATGTAATAGTCGAATCTGCCGCCACCAGCCGGGATTTCGATGGGCATATCGAAGGGTGTCAGCAGAACTCGCAACGGCATACTCTGATCGTAGAAGAAGGCACCCATATCGGCGATGGTGGCGTCGGGATCAGTGCCCATGCCGGCGTCAATGCAGGGTGAGCCCCAGGAGAGGCGGTAGTCATTCTGAGTCGGATAGACGAATTCGGGATCGAGGAAGATATTGGCGAAGTCATCGCAGGGATCCCCGTTGAGGTTGACTCCGGTGATGACACCCAAGCCGGTGGGAACCTCCCCGGTGAAGTCTCCCCCTTCGTTATTGTAGAAATCGCAATAGGAGAATCTGGCTTCGGGAGATTGGTCAAAGTAAACGCCTCCGTTGCCGGAGTTTCCTTCCACAATGGTATTATCGATTTCCGGGGTAGAACTTTGAATGCAGTAAATCCCGCCGCCATCAGATGAAGCACTATTGCCGCTGATGGTGCAATTGCTGATAGAGGGATCAGAGTTTTCCTGGCAGAAAATCCCTCCACCTACATCTAAAGTACTATTGCCATTGATGGTGCAAGCGGTGATGGTGGGGCCGGACTGATACATCCCAAGACCACCTCCACCGCCGCTCGCCGAATTCCCTGTTAAGGTGCAATTTGAGATGATTGGGAATGCGTCGTAGGCGGAGCCAATCCCGCCGCCTACGTTGTTCGCATAATTCCCATTGAAGGTACAGCCGTCTATTACAGGATTGGAATCGAATCCGCAGGCAAGGCCACCTCCGCCCTCACCATCACCGCCATAACTGCTGCAATTTTCAATCAGGCAATTCAGTATTTGCGGGTAGGAATTCATTATGCAGCCAATCCCGCCCCCGGAAACCTCAGCTGAACACTCGCGGATGGTGCAATGGCTGATCACCGGACTGGAAGCGTTGCAAAAAATGCCGCCAGCATGGTAATCAGGTTCAGGTCCCGTAGCACGTCCGTACTCCACGATACAGTAGGACAGGTGGCTGTTGTCGGGAGCATTGATGAAGCGGATGCCGTGCCAGCCTGTGATGGTGTTCGCCGCGGTGAAGAGGATGGAATCGGTCTCCGTTCCCACCGCTTCCAGGAAACCGTTGACGATGAACTTGTAGTGCCCCTGGAAGATGACCTCCACGCCGGGATCGATAGTCAAGGTTTCTCCGAAGGGCACGGCGATCTCGCCTTCGACGAGGTACGGCGATCCCGGCAGATCCCAGGTGCCGGAAACGTTCCCGCCGGGAACGACAGTCTGGGCTGACATGAGAACCGGAACCAGTATGCTCAGAGCCAAACTGATTATAATTTTCCTGTACATAGGAGCCTCCTTATAATGTTATCATGTGTAGAATGGAACTTTCAATGATTATATGAGACAAAAAACGCTCATGAAACCACCTCACCGTCGAGGCTAGTTCAAAAGCGTCTTCATCTTACAGGCCTACTATCCTGTTCGACAAGGCGACCCACAATTTTGTTGCAGGTCAAGCCCGAATTGTCGTCAGATCACAGTTGTTGGCCGATCTTATGCAGAAATTTACGAATTTTATGTAATATACAATTAATCAAGTACAAAGTCAAGAGAAAAGATGCGGACATCGAAATATTTTATTATTGATAACAATGAATTCGCTGTACGTACGATTGCGCTTAAGAGAATGAATAATCCAATAAAAAAGGCGTCCAGCGCGAGCGGGACGCCCCTTAATATCACACTCACTTGAGTCTTTTGCGTCCCCGCTCGGCAATCTCCTTCACCGCCTCGATGGCGGTGGCGACATCTGCCTCCGTATTAAATGCGCCGATCGAAAAACGGACGGTTCCGTGTATTTTCATCGTGCCTATCTGTTCATGTAAAAGCGGTGTGCACTGAAGACCGGTGCGGGTGGCGATGTTGTAATCGACGTCCAGCATGATGCCGACATCGCCGGCTTCAAAGCCTTCAATGTTCGTAGAAACTACCGATAGATGACGGTCCATGTCTTCACAGCCGTAAACGATTACCCCATCAATTTCCCTGAAACCACTCAATAACTTACGAGTTAATTTCATTTCACGTGCATGGATGTTCTCGATGCCCTGTTCATCCAGAAACTCCTGACCGGCCCACAAAGAAGCTACTCCGACCATGTTGGGAGTCCCATATTCCATCCGATAAGGATATTCATCGAGATGATAAAGATAAGCTGATCGGACGCCGGTGCCGCCCGCCCGCGTATGGCGGATTTCCACGTCTTTACGGACGCATATTCCCCCAATGCCCGTAAACCCCATCAACGATTTATGACCCGTGAAAGCGAGGACATCGATATGCATCTCTTTCATATTGATAGGGATCACACCGGCAGTTTGAGAGCTATCGACGGCGAAGAGGACTCCGTTTTCCTTACACACTCTACCAATTTCTGCTAAAGGTTGAACCGTTCCTATGACGTTTGATCCGTGGTTGAGGATAACAAGTTTGGTGTTTGACTTTATTGCCGATTTTATGTCACTGGGATCCATGAATCCTATATCATCAAACGGGACGAAAGTCACTTCAACGCCGCCATCTCGCATCAGGTGGTGAAGCGGTCTCACGACAGAGTTATGCTCAAGATTGGTCGAAACGACATGATCTCCTCGCTGCACCAAACCCATAATGATCAAATTCAGAGCATCGGTGGCATTGTAACCGAAACAAAGACGCTCGGGAACATCTTCATCTCCGCCGAAAAATTTGGTCAGCCGGGCTCTCAAGTCTTCGAGAATGTTGCCCGCTTCTATAGCCATGTCGAAACCGCTGCGACCGGGATTGACTCCCGTTTTGCGGTAAAAATCGACAGCAAATTCGTAGACATTATCGGGTTTCGGCCAGGCAGTCGCCGCGTTGTCCAGGTAAATCAGGTTCTCCATTCAGATCTCCACTTCTAAGTTTCATAAACGAAATTGAAAGTTAATATTTTTTTAAGTAAATATCAAGCAAATCAGGCTGAATTCCCCTGACGGTGTTCCCGGCGCGGGATCCCCGGATGTACACTAATGGCGCAACGTATTCTGCCCAAGAAAAACTTGCATTTGCTGACTGGAAAATGTATATTGATTTTTTATTTGCGCCCTTAGCTCAACTGGATAGAGCGTCTGGCTACGGACCAGAAGGTTGGGGGTTCGAATCCCTTAGGGCGTACATCGATAAAGCCGCAGAACTAAACCCTGCGGCTTTTTTCGTACAATCGATCCGTTTTTAAAACAGGCAGAGCGGATGTAACCATTTTTACGGGAAGGCGTCTATATAACAGAAAGCGTATCGCCAGCCCCTGGGGGGTGCAGACGCCCTGGACCGATGAGCGGGGCTTACCGAAATTGAAAACTCCGGAGAGCGGCAGCCTGAAGCATTGAGCCTTCGGTCCAGAATCCGGCGAAACGCTTTTTATGGATCAACAAGACGGTTTGAGTGGACTGGGAAAACATCTATAGGGAACACGCACCCGGCGTCAATCAATATCTGTTGACCCTGTCGGGAAACAGCCATGAAGCTGAAGATCTGTTGCAGGAGACCTTCATCAAAGCCATGCGCGCTGAATCGAGTCTGAAAGATCCGGATAAAATCCATTCCTGGCTGATGAGCATCTCGAGGAACCTCTACTTCGACGGTCTCAAAAAGCAGGTGCGGCGCAAGACCACCAGCGTCGGGAATTTCGCTGAAGAGGCGGGCCAGATCCCGCTGAGCCAGGATTGCCCGGAAGCGCAGGTACTGTCAAAGGATTTCAACGGCAAGCTGGAGCAGGTGATGGGGGAACTGTCGGAAACTCACCGCACCGCGTTCACGCTGGGGGTTATACAGAAGATGCCCTACCGGGACATCGAGGAGATTACCGGGTGGTCACAGGCGATGGTGAAAATCAACATCTTTCGAGCCCGCAAGAAGATCGCTGCGGAGCTGATCGAATTCCGGGAGTAATACGATGATGACATGCGAAGACTATCAAGTTAACCTATCGGCCATGATAGACGGCGAACTCCGAGGAAGTGAGTTGGCCGACACGGTGGCGCATCTGTCGGTCTGTGAGACCTGTATGGCGGAGTTCAAACGGTTCCAGTCGCTGCAGGAACGGATCGACGCCGAAGTGTGTCCGCCGCCGCTGCCAGCACGGTCGTGGCAGGTTATATCGGAAGCCGCCGCACCGAAGCCCCGGGCTCGAATCATTCCCCTGCACTCCCGGTTCGTGCGCATCGCCTCAATCGCCGCCGCTCTGCTGATTTTCTTCGGGTTGGGATTCTTCCTACGCAACCCGTCTATCCCGGTCATGGACCAGAATACTCCCATTATGC
>JALGZU010000357.1 GCA_025774735.1 candidate division LCP-89 bacterium
CGACCGCCTGTACGTTAACTCCGGTACTCCATTCGACGTATTCAAGCCGGAGGGGAAAATCGTAGAAGTGGTTGATGGTCTCCAGGCTAAGATCGATATGGCTGTCTCCGAACAGGCCCAGTAGCAGCAGGGAGGTACCTTTCCCGTGAAAGCGTACTTCGGCGGATGAGGGCGGTATCTCCAGGAAGACTTTGCTTTCCCTCAAGTTGATCAGGTTGATGGGAACGCTCAGAATCTGGTCATATTCGCGGCTGGTCACCACAAAAAACCAGAGGAAGACGGCCATCAGGAGAAGCGCCAGTTTGGCGGTGTAATTCTTGAGGAAGAAGTTACGCCAATTCATGATTGGATACGTCCTCTCTATCTTGATCTGTAAATATTACGCGCTTCAATTATGTATGCACCTATTTCTTCCAGAAACTGCGGCTGAAGAGTACCAGGACAGTGAAAAGTTCCAGCCGACCCATCAGCATCATACCGATCAGAATCCACTTGGCCAGCAGAGGCATGGCGGCGTAGTTGCCCGTGGGGCCGACGTCTCCGATTGCAGGGCCTATATTGGCGAGACAGGCGATGGAAGCGCCGAACGACGTGGCAAAGCCCAACCCCATCGCTGCCAACACCAGCGATCCGAGCAGGAACAGGACGATGAACAGAAGGAAGAACCCGAGAATATTGGTGGTTACGTCCTGTGGGATCACTCTCTGTCCGACCCTCACCGGGAAAATGGCGTTCGGGTGGATGAGTTTTTTAATCTCGGCGTGGGCATGCTTCAGCAGGGTCATGCAGCGTATCATCTTCATGCCGCCACCGGTGGAGCCGGCCATCCCGCCCATGAACATCAGTAGAATCAAAATCAAGACTGCCAGGGGGTGCCAGGCCTCGTAATTCGCCGTAACGTACCCGGTCGTCGTGCAGAGGGAGACGACCTGGAACAGCGTATCCCTGATGGTGTGTCCCAGCGGATTGAACCTCGTCCAGCTGGAGATGATGATGACCGCGGCAGCCAACAGCAGGATTTTGGTGAAAAAACGGAATTCCGGATCCTTCAGGTAGAGAATCGGTTTCCCCGTCAGAGCCCGGTAATGCAGGGCGAAGTTCGTGCCCGCCATCACCATGAATACGATAATGATCCAGTGCACCCAGGGATTTTCGAAGGCGGCGATGGAAGCGTTGCGGGTGGAGAATCCGCCGGTTGCCATGGTGCCGAAAGTATGGCACAACGCATCGAAGAGGTCCATCCCGCAGAGCATCAGCAAGCCCGTTTCCAGGGCGGATAGGAGGACGTAGACTCCCCAGAGCAGTTTGGCCGTCTGACGGATGCGCGGAGTCAGCTTGTCCTTGGTTGGGCCCGGCGCCTCTGCCTTGAAAAGCTGCATCCCGCCGATACCCAGCACCGGCAGGATGGCCAAAGAGAAGACGATGATGCCCATTCCGCCCAGCCAGTGTGTAAAGCTGCGCCAGAAGAGAACGCTCTTGGGCAGGGCCTCTATATTCGTAAGGATGCTGGCGCCTGTGGTTGTGAAGCCGGACATGGCTTCGAAAACGGCGTTTGTCGGCGATGGAATGGCGCCCGTGATCAGGAATGGCAGCGCCCCGAAGAGAGCCATGGACGTCCAGCCGAAAGCAACGATTGCGAAACCCTCGCGCACCCCGATGCCGGCGCCGGCATCGCTGAATTTCCAGAGCAGGTATCCGGTGAAGGATGTGATCGCCGCGGAGATGGCGAAATGCACCATCTCGGCTTCGTGGTAGTAGAGCGCCCAGATCACCGACAGCAGCATGAATGCGCCGATGAAGACGAGTAGGGCGCCCAGAAAGTGCAGTACGGGACCGAATTTCACTTTATTTAAACCAGGAATCGACCTTGTCGCGAGCATCCGGGAGGTAGAATACCAAAGCTTCGTCACCCCCGGTGATCTGAGTTTTCCCCGTGGGGATAAACACGTCATCCCCACGCCGGACGGCGCCGATCATCGACCCATCCGGGAAATTGAGCTTTTCCAGCGGTTTCTTGGTGATTTTGGCGCGTTCATCCACGGAAAAAACGATCGTCTCGGCGTTGATCCCCCGGACCTGGGAGAAGGTAATCACCTTTCCGTGACGGATGTACTTCAAAATGGCGTTGCTGGTCAGGATGTGCTTGTTGACGCCGACTTCCAGACCGATGGCCTTGATGATGGGGAGGTAGAACTTCTTCTCCACCAGCGTGATGACACTTCTTACGCCTAAATGGCGAGCTACCAGCGACGTGACAATGTTGGTCTCGTCGTCGTCCGTACAGGCTACGAAGGCGTCCATGTCGATTAGCCCCTCCGCTGCGATTACGTCGATATTGCGTCCGTCCGCCTCGACCACCAGGGTGTCCTTCAACCGTCCCGCAACCCGCTGCGCTTTGTCCGGATCCAAATCGACCAGCTTGACGTTGATGTCATGATCGTTTTGCAGACTTTCGGCCAGTAGTTGCCCAACCCGGCTCGCTCCCAGGATCATCAGGTCGTGGGTCGTCTGGAGCTCGGTTTTGACCAGCTTGACCACATCGGTGGCGGCCTCCTGTTGGGTTATGGCGTAGATCAGATCATCTTCTTCGATCCGGTGGCTGCCCTTGGGGATAAGAGTTGAACTTCCGCGTGAAATGGCGACCACGCGGTAGGGCAGATCGACGAACTGGCGGCCCAGATCGATCAGCGTTTTGCCCACGACGGGGGATTCGGGAATCACGCGCAGGCCCAGCAGTACGACCCGGCTGTCGAAAAATTCCATCACGTCCGTGGCGGCGGGATGCCGGATCAACCGAATGGTTTCGATGGCCGTCTCAAGCTCCGGGTGGATCATCAGGTCGATGCCGATACGCTCTGGAGCCAGGACCGAATCCTTGTAACTCAGCTCGTGATCCCTGACCCGGGCGATCTTGGTCGTGACTCCGAACTCGCGCGCGATCATGCAGGCCAGGATGTTGCCTTCGTCCGAATTGGTGACGGCGATAAGCATGTCAGCAGAAGAGATACCCGCTGATTCTAAAACCCGCTGTCCCGTGCCGTCACCTTCAACCACCATCACGTCCAGCGTTTTGGTGATGTGCTGCAAGCGTTCAGGATCGGATTCGACCACCGTCACGTCGTGATTCTCCCGGACCAGTTCCCCCGCCAGATGGAATCCGACTTCCCCCCCGCCGATGACGAGAATTTTCATGACTGCCCGTTTTGGTTATTCTCTCGCTGGGATTCCAGTATTTCTTTCACCGCGTCGCGGGCGGCCTGTTCGAAGGTTTCCCCTCCGCCTGAAAAGTTCACACAAGGGTCTCCCACGCAGGAGCCGCCGACCACGGTATCGCAGGTCCAGCAGCCCGGATTGCGGTCGGTGACGCCGGATTCTTCCCGCAGGCGGTACAACTTCTCGACTTCTTCGGACGTCAGCAGCCTTTCTCCCGCAACCGGTACAACTTCTCGACTTCTTCGGACGTCAGCAGCCTTTCGCCTCCCAGTTGCCTGGCGATGAAGCAGATTTTGGCGTAATGCTCGATCCGCTCCATGCGGTAGAACGCCTCCATCAGGGAGCTGCCCACCGTGACGGCGCCATGGTTGGTCAGTAAAACAGCGTCCGCATTCCCGATCCACTTGGAAACGGCTTCAGGGACCTCTTCGGTGGAGGGCGTGCCGTATTCAGCCAGAGGGATGCTGCCCAGTGTCATCACAATTTCCGGGAGGACGCACTTATCCAAGGCCAAACCCGCCGCGGCAAAGCCCGTGGCGTAGGGCGGATGAGCGTGCACGATGGCGCGGACATCCTGGCGATCCTGGTAGATGGAGAGATGCATGGGTAACTCCGAAGAGGGCTTTTTGCCATCTTCCAGAGGAACGCCCTCCCTGTCCACCTTGACGACGTGGCGCGCTGTCATCGCCCCTTTGGATACGTTGGTCACGGACGTGATCAAGTTGCCGTCGTCCAGGATGGCCGAGACGTTGCCGTCGTTCGATG
>JALGZU010000041.1 GCA_025774735.1 candidate division LCP-89 bacterium
ATCGTCTGGGAAGAGAGCGGCTTTTCCTGGACAAAGCTGGGCGACGGCGGTGACGGCAATTTTATCCCCTGGGCACCGGAAGGGCTGGAGAATCCTTTCGACGAGATTATCGAGACTTCGGCTTCCCATGCAATTCCTGACGCTTACTCCTTCGGCGGCGCCTACCCCAATCCCTTCAATCCCCGCTCGACTCTGACCTTCGCCCTGCCGGAAGCGGCCAGGATCGGATTGACGATCTATGACATCTCCGGCAGACAGGTCGCCGAGCTGGTGGACGGCTGGCGGGATGCGGGCGTCCACGAGGTCGAGTTCGACGCGTCAGAATTCGCTTCGGGCGTTTACCTCTGCCGACTGCAGGCAGGAAACTTTGCGGCGACACAGAAAATGGTGCTGCTAAAGTGACAGTGTCATTTCCTGTACTGCACGTTATCCCCTGGTGAACAAAATATAGAGGGCGGACGGAGAGTCCGCCCTCATTTATTTTGTCCGTCGATTTGGAGCCATCTATCATTACATCGGTGGTATAATCGTGATTAAGACTTGCAGTTCTGGGACAATTTATCTATATTCAGCCCAATATCACGACGATCTCAAGACCATCTAACCATCCCGGGGAGGTAAAAATAATGTATTCAAAGTCGTTCTTCACGCGGTATACGACCGCGTTAATCATCATCACTGGATCGAGTTTCCTTCAGAACGCACGGGCTGAATGGACGCAGGTAGTCCCCCTGCCGCTGCAGGCTACTATCCACGCGGTGGATTATTTCCCGGCAGATGAGACTGTCATCTGCGCGGCGGATTCGGGATTTATCTACCTTTCGCCCGACAGCGGTCTGAGTTGGGATAGGACGCAGATTACAACGGAAGCCTGGTACGACGTCTCATGTTACGGTCAGAGCGGCGTGCTGGTGGGAGAATCCGGGCACACCCGGATTACCCCGAATTCCGCTCAGACCTGGCAGACGCCGCCCCTGTTCACCGGGGCGGACCTTTATGCCGCGGATCTATTGGACGAGACGCGCTATATCGTCGGCGGTGACAGCGGCGAATTGTGGTACACCACGAACAGCGGATCCGGGTGGACGGCCATTGCGGCTCCGCAGGAGCTGACCATCTACGATATAGAATGGATCGGAGATTCCACCCTGTACGTTGCGGCGGAGAACACCCTATGGAAAACCGCTAACCTTGGCGGATCATGGACTCCCCTGAGCACGTATGATATGGATCTATCCGATCTTTTCTTCCTGAATGCGGATACCGGCTTCGCCTGTGGCCCGGATATCTGGACGAACAACCGTGTGTACCGGACGCTGGACGGCGGAGCCAGCTGGGATTCGGTGACGACAGTTTATAATTATCCTATGGCGATCGCCGCTCAGGATGCCGAAAATGTCCAGGTGGTGACCCGCAACGGTTACCTCCACCATTCCAACGGATCGTTTACCGGATCCTGGACACCCGTCCATATCGGCGGGGGATTCAGCGATCTGGCGGCTATGCCGAACACAGGCCGACTTGTCGCCGTCGGAGGATACGACGCTCCATCCCTGTCGGGTCCCGGCGCCATCAGCGCCTATTCTGACGACGGCGGAGCTTCCTGGGAATATTCGCTGTTCCAGCAGCGTTTTCCCTTACGGTCACTCTACTTCAGGACGGATCTGGAAGGCTGGATCGCGGGCGGCACTCCCTTTCAAGTGATGATGCCCCACCCGGATATCATCCTGAAGACGACCGACGGCGGCACCACCTGGGAACCGAAGCTACTTGAAGCCGGTGGGCAAGGGCTCACCGACATTCAGTTCTTCGATGACCTGAACGGCGTCGCCAGCGGTCACTCGCGACTTTATCGGACGACGGACGGAGGCGATTCATGGGTGCCCGAAACCCCATTTTCCGCCAATCACCTTTCACTGGTGGACACCCAGGAAGGCTGGACCTGCGGTCTGGTAACGATCAAACACACCGCCAATGCCGGTTCGACCTGGACATCTCAATCGGTGCCTTCCGTTACGGACTATCTTTTCGGCATCGATTTCACTGACACTCAACATGGCTGGGCGTCCGGATATAATTACTCCCCGTTTCGCGGCATTATCCTAATCACATCCAACGGCGGAACGAATTGGGATTACGATTACGAGGGATCGGCCAGTGAAAACATCCGGGACATCGGCATGTGGGATAGTGAGAACGGCACGGCCGTCTGCACCAACGGAACGATCCTGCACAAAAGCACCGGTTCGGCTCTCTGGGATACGCTCACGGTACCCGGAGTCGAATCGCTGAACAGCGTCGTGTACCAGGATTCTGTGCACCTTTGGGCGGCAGGTGGCAACGGTGATGTCATCTATTCGACCGACGGCGGAGACAGTTGGCTGGTGGATACGGTTTTCACCGGGTATGCGATCTATGACGTTTATGTCCGGGGAGATTATCGATACGTGGCCACATCGAACGGAGAACTTTTCTTTACTAATAGCGCACCAACCCCGGTAATCGGACAACCCGGACATCCGGTAATACCGGCGACCTTCGCGTTGTCAAAACCGTACCCCAATCCATTCAATCCAGTTACCATGATCGGATATACCCTGCCGAAAAAATCGCAGGTAAGCCTTTCCATCTACGACGTCTCGGGCAGACAGGTTGCCGAGCTGGTGGACGGCTGGCGGGATGCGGGTGTGCACGAGGTAGAGTTCGATGCGTCAGAGTTAGCTTCGGGCGTTTACCTCTGCCGGCTGCAGGCAAGCAACTACTCCGCAGTCCAGAAGATGGTGCTGATGAAGTAGAATCCCCTTGACTATTTAAGGGAGAAGGCGGCCACGCAGGCCGCCTTTTCTCTGCTTAGAACTTCTCTTTTTTGCCCCTGCGAAAAAAAATACTTGACAAAGTAAAAAATAATGATTATATTTAGAGTCAAATTCTCAGGATAGTTAAGGTATAGCTGCAAGAACCGGGCGTCAGAACCAACCCTGCCGATCAGGTTTACACAATTCTCTGAGCGTATGCACTGCCACCAGCCCACCATCAGCACACCTGCTATTGCTCTCATTATTGATTATTTCAAACGCTCCTAAATCCACGATTTTCCGATAGAGAAAATAGAACACGAACGAAACGGTACTTCCCCAGCTGCGCACCGGTTCATCACGTAACCTCAACCGGCTCGACGCGGCTACAGAAAAAAGGAGAGCGTCATGAAGAGACTCGTTGGTTTGTTTATCTGCCTGATTGCCGTGACATCATTTGTTTACGGACAGCCAGCCATCGACATTGAAATTGCACCGGATGACCCCATCATCATGCCCCCGGAAGGCGGTTGGTTCGAGTTCACCGTCTCCATTGAAAACACCACGATGGATACTGTCTGGTTCGATGCCTGGATCGACATAGAACTGCCCTGGGGTTGGTCGTTCACTTTCGTCTCCCCTATTGAACTATACCTTCCCGGAGGATATTACGTGGACGCGGACTTAGGACTCTGGATGCCCTGGTTCGCTCCCGAGGGTGAATACAGCGTGACCGCATACATCGGAGACTACCCGGATGATATCTGGGATGAAGATAATCTTACGGTCATCAAAGAGGAGTGGGATGGCGTGAACAAAGGGCCTAATGGCTGGGCCGTTAGAGGCGAGCTTTCTTCGATGGAGATGATGCCCATTAAGAATCAGTGGGATGACTATATCGATATCGACATCACCCCGGATGAACCGATTCTCATGCCACCGGAAGGCGGCTGGTTCGACGTCGGTGTGGGCATCGCCAACACAACACCACCACGGATACCGTCTGGTTCGACGCCTGGATGGACGTCGAGCTGCCCTACGGGATCTACTTCACCCTGGTCTCCCCCATCGAACTGTTCCTGCCGGAGGGATATGAATGTTCAGCCGAGTTGTCCCTCTGGATGCCCTGGTTCGCACCCGGAGGCACCTACAGCATCACAGCCTATGTGGGCGACTATCCGGATGACATCTGGGATGAGGACAACCTCACGGTCATCAAAGAGGATTGGGATGGCGCACGCGGCCTGCCTTCAGGTTGGATCGTCGAAGGCGGCCTGACTCTGGATGAGATCAAGCCGATCGCCGCGAAGCCCGATGCCTATGCGTTGACCGGCAATTACCCGAACCCGTTCAATCCCAGCACCACCATCCACTTCAGTCTGCCTGAGGCGACGCTGGTCGACCTGATGGTCTACGACGTCTCCGGACGGCTGGTTGCCAGACTGAGTGACGGCTGGAAGCAGGCCGGAACCCACGAGGTCACCTTCGATGGATCGAACCTGGCTTCCGGGCTATACATCTACCAGATGCGGGCGGGCGATTTTGAAGCCACCGGAAAAATGCTGCTGATGAAGTAATCCGGCCACAAAAGACTGGAAAATAAAAGGGCGATCCCAACGTTTCGGGATCGCTTTTTTATCAAAAGTGCATAGAAATAATTCTCACTTGACTTTGGCTTGTTTCTTAGTTATATTGCTGTTCCCAATTTATGTGGACGGTTAATCCGTGATCTGACAACGTTTTTAGGGCAGACCTGTTCGTGGAGGCTGGTCGCCATGTCGGACGGGATAAAGGTTAAAACGTATAAGGCACTTTTGATCCTTCGGGTGAAAGGGATTCCAAGTGCCTTTTTTGCTTTTATAGGTTAATATTTTCTAATTCATACATTAAGGGAGACTAAAATGAGCAGGCGAATCTTTATAGTGCTGGTATTGGGAACGCTGACGTTTTCGCTTTCACCAGCGCAGGGGCAGGAGGTGATCGAGGCCTGGGTGGCGCGCTACAACGGCACGTGGAATCTCGCTGACCAAGCTACTGCCCTGGCCCTTGACAACGCCGGCAATGTCCACGTGACCGGGTTATGCCAGGTGAGTACAGACTTTGACTACGCCACCGTCAAGTATGACCCGGACGGCAACCCGCTCTGGTATGCCCTTTACGAAGGGCCAGGTTCTTTGCATGACGCGCCTACTGCCTTGGCTCTGGACGATTCCGGCAATGTTTACGTGACCGGGGAGAGCACCGGGAGTGGAACATATGATGACTACGCCACCGTCAAGTATAATGCGAACGGCACGGTGCTGTGGGTGACCCGCTACGACGGGGGGTTTACCGATGACGAGGCTTATGCCCTAGCTGTTGACGACTCCGGCAACGTTTACGTGACCGGGAAGAGCTGGGGGGTTGGAAACTCCGTTGACTACGCCACCCTCAAGTATGACGTGAACGGCACAGAGCTCTGGGTGGCCCGCTACAACGGGCCGTTGGACTATCACGACCAGGCCTATGCCCTGACCCTGGACGACTCCGGCAATGTTTACGTGACCGGGTACAGCTTCGGAAATGTAACCTCGGAAGACTATGCCACCATCAAGTATAACACAGACGGCGTTGAGCTGTGGGTGGCCCGTTACGACACCCCCGGCCCTGACATTGCCTATGCTCTGGCCCTGGATGATTCCGGTAACGCTTACGTGACCGGGGAGAGCTGGGGAACCTATATGGACTACCTCACCCTCAAGTATGATCCCGACGGTAACCAGATCTGGGAAGCCCGCTACAACGGACCGGGGAACGGCTATGACAAAGCTGAGGCCCTGGCCCTGGATGACGCCGGCAACGTCTACGTGACCGGGTACAGCGAAGGGATTGGAACCTCCAATGACTACGCTACGATCAAGTATGATCCGGGTGGCAACGAGCTGTGGGTGACCCGCTACGACGGCCCGGGGAACGGCGATGATGTGGCCAATACCCTGGCCGTGGATGATTCCGGCAATGTCTACGTGACCGGGTACAGCGAAGGGAGTGGAACACAGGAAGACTACGCCACCATCAAGTATGATCCCGACGGGAACCAGCTCTGGGAAATCCGCTATAACGGACCGGGAGACTCGACCGACTATGCCAATGCCCTGGCCGTGGATAATTCCGGCAATGTCTACGTGACCGGGTACAGCGAAGGGAGTGGAACACAGGAAGACTACGCCACGATCAAGTATTCCGAGATCGTTCTGGGCGTCGAAAACGATCCATCAACCGCCATTCCGGATGAATTCGCTCTGCGAGGACCATATCCCAATCCCTTCAATCCGGTGACGACGTTTAAGATTGAATTGCCGGTGGCGTCATGGGTGACGCTGGAGATTTTCGACGTCAGCGGAAGGTCGTTGGGTTTTGTCGTTGACGGCTGGCGTTCGGCGGGGTATCACGAAGTGACGTTCGATGCTGTGGGATTGGCGTCGGGGGTGTACGTGTACCGGCTGGAGGCGGGTGATTACAACGTTAGCGGGAAGATGGTGCTGATGAAGTGACACACAAGGTGTGTCATCCCGGACTTGATCCGGGATCCAGTTGTAGCCGGGGGGGCTTCCCCCCCCGCAAGGGCGAACCCGTCTGAACCGGATCGCCCTTTTCTTTGAAGGTGACATTTCCGTTTGCTTTCTCAGGCGAAATTTGCTATATTTTATCCAAGTGGGCAAAACTATTTCGCCACAAAATGCGTATAATTAACAGGGGAGAAACGGCAGCTATATTATGTCTGAAGAACAACAGGATACGTTAATCATCGCCGGGCGCACTTTCGGTTCCCGGCTTCTGGTCGGTACGGGCAAGTTCGCTTCCGGGCAAATCATGCGGCGGGCAGTGGACGCGTCCGGATCGGAAATCGTCACGGTGGCTCTGCGGCGCGTCGATCTGGACAATCCCGAGGACGACATCATGAGCGCCCTTGTGGGCGGTGAATTTCTGCTCCTGCCCAACACTTCGGGAGCCCGGGATGCGGAGGAAGCGGTCCGTCTGGCCAAGCTGGCCCGAGCCTCCGGGCTGGAATCCTGGATCAAACTCGAGGTGACTCCCGATCCACGTTATCTGTTGCCGGACCCGGTGGAAACGCTGAAAGCGGCCGAGCTACTGCTCGCCGACGGTTTCACGGTTCTGCCCTACATCAACGCCGATCCGATCCTGGCGAAGAGACTGGAGGAGGTCGGCTGCGTGACGGTGATGCCTCTGGGGAGCCCGATCGGATCGAACAAGGGCCTGCGCACCAGAGACGCGGTCGCCATTATCATTGAAAACGCGACGGTACCCGTTGTCGTGGATGCCGGTTTGGGTTCGCCTTCGCACGCCTCGGAGGCGATGGAGATAGGCGCTGACGCGGTGCTGGTGAACACCGCCATCGCCACAGCGGGAGATCCCATCCGCATGGCTGAAGCGTTTAAGATAGGCGTGCAGGCTGGACGGGAAGCCTATCTGGCCGGGATGCCAGCGGAAAAAGCAACCGCCGAGGCTTCGTCGCCGTTGACCGGATTTTTACGAAAATGAGTTTTTGCGACGTCATAGACCGATTTGACCTCGCCAGTCTGCGGCGCCAGACCGACGAGATTACCCCCGGGCGGGTGGAAAATGTCCTGGGGAAAACTCAAGTCGATTTCAGCGATTACCTGGCTTTGATCTCGCCCGCGGCCGATCCCTACCTGGAGGAGATGGCGAGGCAGGCTCAGGCGATTACGCTCCGGCGGTTCGGGCGCATCATTCTCCTCTACGCTCCCCTCTACCTGTCCAACGAATGCAGCAATGCCTGCGTCTACTGCGGATTCAACGTCCGCCGAGAGTTTACCCGCACGACGCTGAGCCTGGACGAGATCGTCTCCGAAGCGGCTTATCTCAAAGAGTGCGGCTTCGGTCATCTGCTGCTGGTTTCGGGGGAAGCGCCGCGGGTTTTACCGGTGGCCAGGCTGGTGGAGAGCCTGAAGGTGCTGGCCGACGATTTCCCTTCCTTGTCACTGGAGATTTACCCTCTGTCGGGGCCGGGTTACGCCCAGATGGTGGAGGCAGGCGCGGACGGTTTGACCCTCTACCAGGAAACTTATGACCGCAATACTTACGCGGCAGTCCACCCGGGGGGGCGGAAAAGAGACTACAACTGGCGCTTGGAAGCGGTGGAACGGGCGGGGCAGGTTGGATTTCGCCGGATAGGCATCGGTGCGCTGCTGGGACTGCACGACTGGAGGTACGAAGCCATCGCCCTGGCTCTGCACGGCGATTACCTGATGAAGCGTTTCTGGCAGTCCCAGATCAGCATCAGTTTCCCGCGCCTGCGCAACCTCCCGGAGGGCTTCAACATCCCGGCGCCCGTGAATGATGCCGCACTGGTGCAACTCATGCTGGCGTTACGCCTCTACCTGAACGACGCCGGCCTGATCATCTCCACCCGGGAACCACCTCACCTGCGGGATCGACTGATCCAGCTCGGGACGACGCAGATGAGCGCGGGTTCGCGCACCGAACCGGGGGGATACCGCCATCCGGCCGATACGGGGATGCAATTTTCCGTGGAGGATTCTCGACCGCCCTCTGAAATTGCGGAGCTCATCCGCCGCAGCGGGTACGAGCCTGCATGGAAGGATTGGGACCGAGTCATGCACGAAGGAATGCCTCATGCAGATTACCGTCAACGGGACGCCCAGGGACATCTCTGAAGGATCGTCCCTGACTGACCTTTTAAAACAATTGAATCTGAATATAGAGACGACTATCGTCGAACTGAATCGCGACGTGGTTGCTAAAACTGACTATAATGCGACCGCACTCACCGAGGGGGACATCCTGGAGCTGGTGCGGCTGGTGGGAGGGGGTTAATGGTATTAAAGGATAATCCGCTGGATTTCGATCTCTACCCGGTCACCTGTCAGCGGCTTTCCGGCGGGCGCTCGAACCTGGAACTGCTCGACGCCCTCATTGCAGGGGGGGCCAGAATTGTACAACTTCGCGAAAAGGAACTTTCCGATCGTGACTTTTTCACCCTCGCTGGAGAATTCAGACGGCACACAGCACGCGCCGGTATGACCTTCATCGTCAACGACCGGCTCGCCATCTGTCAGGCGGTGGAGGCCGACGGCGTACATCTGGGGCAGAGTGACTTCCCCGTGCGCGAGGCGCGTCGGCTGCTGGGACCACAAACCGTCATCGGGGTATCGACTCACAGCCTGGACCAAGCGTTGCAGGCGGTGAAGGACGGCGCGGACTACATCAACGTCGGTCCCATCTTCGCGACGCAGACGAAGCAGCATGCCGGGCCGCCGGTCGGGCTGGAACTGTTTGAAAGAATCTGCCGCCGCGTCTCGATTCCGATCACCGTCATGGGGGGCATCACCCTGGACAACCTCGACCAGGTGTTGGCCGCTGGCGCTGATCGCATTGCCGTGGTTTCGGCGGTGACGGCCGCGGATGACATCGCCGCCACGGTGCGCGAATTCCGGCGCAGGATCAGCAACGGCGTCGTGGCGATATAGCTACACTTCCCACCCGGACATCAACCAATAAATGAAGCCCTGCATTCGCAGGGCTTTAATTTCTCGAGGATTTCAACCGGTCTGATCGGGGAATCTTACGCCGGTGTCACTTCTCTACCATCCAGCACATCCCGGACCATCTGCAAAAGTTGCTTCATCAGGTACGGCTTACGGATGAAGCCGGCAACCTTTTCGATACCGGTCAGATCGGTGCCGTCGAAGGTACTGAATCCGGAAGTGACGATCACTCTTGCTTCGGGATTCAAGGTGAATATCTCCGCGGCGATCTCCCGGCCGCTGCGAGGTTCCATGGCCAGGTCGATGATGACCAGGTCAATCTCTGATGAGCGGTTCCGGTACAACTCCAACGCCTCTGAGCCATCCTGAACGGTGGCGACTTCGTACCCCCCAGCTTCCAACAGCCTCCGGGCCATGGCGCAGATCATCGGTTCGTTGTCGACAACGAGGATCCGTTCTTTCCCTCGAGGCAGGGTATTATCCACGTCGTCAGGTTCGGCAACCGAACCGGCGGTGGCGGGAAAATAGAGGGTGAATTCGCTGCCTCGCCCCACCTGGCTTTCGACGTGAATGGTGCCTTTCAGGCGATCGACGGTCTCCTTTACCACCGTCAGTCCCAGGCCTGCCGTGGTACGATCCATTCCGGCGCTGAGAAAAGGCTCGAAGAGGCGGTCTTTCAAGTCGCCGGGGATGCCGATGCCGGTATCCCGTACAGAGAGTGACACGGCACCGCCTTCTGCATCCTGCAATCTCAGCGCCGCAGCTTTATCACGGCTGATACTCCCCGTACGCACGCTGATGGTCCCCCCCTGCGGTAAGGCTTTATAGGCATTCACCAGGAGAGCGATCAAAATCCGGTCAACCAGCACTTCGTCGGCGATGATGGGGGGAAGACCGGAGGCCAGTTCCAGGGCGATCGTAATCCCTTCGCCAAAGGCACCCTTCAGCACAGCCGTGAGGTTTTTCACCGCGGCATTGAGATCGATGAGGATGCAGACATCACCGGCCGGCTGCACAAAAGAGCAGAGTTGATCGACCATACGGGCGCTGCTCAGAGTGGCGGATTCGATGGCTGCGATGTCTTCGAAATAGGGGCTGCGGGGATCCATGCGCTTCTTCACGAAGCTGGCATGGCCGAGGATGGCTCCCAGGAGATTGTTAAGATCGAGAGTGACGGCGCCGGCGAGGGTTCCGACGGACTCGAGCATAAGAAACCGCTCCGACACAGGGTTCTTTTCGAGAGTGTTTCGAGGCCGGACGGTCACCACCGCTGACTGTTTCGGACTCTTCCGGTCATCTGAGAAGGGTTCGATCCACAGATCAACGGCACGTCCGTCTCGCATTTCGCCCTGACTGGGCGAGGCGGCTACAGCGGTGGTTCTCCCTTCCAGCGCTGGCCTGAGGAGCTCCCGAGTCTCCCGTGAAAACAGATCGAGGAGGGATACGTCCGCGGTCTCCGGACTCAAGCCCAGAATTTCCAGAGCGCGATCGTTCATATCCAGGATGATACCTGCAGCGTCGACCAGAACAATGGCGTCCCGGGAATAACGAAGCAGCAGGTCAAGCTGTTTGTGCTTTGAGGGCATGAGATTGCAATCCAAATGTTAATTTAAAATACCTGGATCCACGGCGTGTGGATCGAATAGTGCTTATCTCAAACGATGGAAATAGCAGTTGCAACTTATGAAAAATAATAGCACATTCGCACTTCGGCAACATCTTTCGAGGCTTTTTACACCCCAGTGGGTAATCTCTCGCCTGAGGGTCAAATATTCACGAAATAATTTGTCAAATTTCGGCGAATATCCTTGACTTCAGACACGATTTTTTAGTACATTAAAACGGGCTGTAAGCCTTTTTTTTTCAAAGGACGTTGCGGGATCGAATGGTTATCTGCTCTTAAACGGTGATGACTCTTTTTATCCCATTAATTATAATAAACATATAAAAAGATCCGAGAGAACAAAAACAACAACAAATTCCGAAAACCCTGAGGACGCAAAAAACAGGAGAACGGTTTAATGGATTTTCTGAAAGAACTGGGCATTGCGAACATAAACCCGGGCGCCTGTTCCGGCCCCGGCACCTGGTCTTCCACGGAAGGCCGAGATCTGATTGATACGGTCAATCCCACCACGGGTGAGTTGATCGCCAAGGTTGCTCAGGCTTCGACGGATGATTACGAAGCGGTGATGGGCGCCGCCACCGAAGCCTTCAAGGAATGGCGCATGATGCCAGCTCCGCAGCGGGGGCTCATCGTCCGCGACCTGGGCGAAGCTCTGCGGGACAAGAAAAACGCCCTGGGGAAGCTGGTCACGCTGGAGATGGGCAAGATCGTGCACGAAGGTTGGGGTGAAGTGCAGGAAATGATCGACATCTGCGACTTTTCGCTGGGTTTATCCCGCCAGCTTTACGGCCTGACCATGCACTCGGAACGCCCGCGGCACCGCATGTACGAGCAGTGGCATCCTCTGGGAGTGGTGGGAGTGATCTCCGCCTTCAACTTCCCGGTAGCGGTCTGGTCTTGGAACGCCGCCATCGCCGCCGTCTGCGGTGACGTAACGCTCTGGAAACCGTCTTCGGAAACTCCGTTGACCGGTATCGCGGTTCAGAACGTCTGTAACGACGTCATGAAAGCGCACAACCTGACCGGCATATTCAACCTGGTGATCGGCCGCGGATCGGTCATCGGCGAGAAGTTGATCAATGATAAGAGAATCCCCATGGTCTCCGCCACCGGTTCCTGTGAAATGGGTTACCGCATCGGCAGGGTGGTTGGGGAGCGTCTGGGACGAACGATCCTCGAGCTTGGCGGTAACAACGGCATCATCGTCGACGAAACCGCCGACATCGACATGGCGGTCAGGGCCATCCTCTTCGGCGCCGTGGGCACCGCTGGTCAGCGCTGCACCACCACCCGCCGCGTCTTTCTGCACAAAAGCATCGCCAGGGACTTCACGGACAGACTGATCAAGGCCTACAAGCAGGTTCGCATCGGCGATCCGCTGGACGAATCGACCCTGATGGGGCCGCTGGTCAATCAGGCGGCGATCGACATCATGCTGGCTGCCCTGGAGACCATCAAGAAGGCCGGTGGAGAGCTCCTCTACGGTGGCACGCCGATAGACCGTCCCGGCTACTACATCGAACCGGCCATCGTCAAGGCGGAACACGGCTGGGCTATCGTCCACGAAGAGACTTTCGCTCCGATCCTCTACCTGATTGAATATGACAACTTCGAAGACGCCATCGCCTGGCACAACGAGGTTCCGCAGGGACTCTCTTCGGCGGTCTTCTCGACCAATCTGCTGCACACGGAGACTTTCCTCTCCCACGAGGGTTCGGACTGCGGCATTGCTAACGTGAACATCGGCACGTCCGGAGCGGAAATCGGCGGGGCTTTCGGCGGTGAGAAGGAGACCGGCGGCGGCCGCGAATCCGGTTCGGATTCCTGGAAAGCTTACATGCGCCGTCAGACCAACACCATCAACTGGTCGAAAGATCTACCCCTGGCTCAGGGCATCACGTTCGAATAGGAATCCTGCTCATGCGCATCGGCATCCGACGAGAGGATAAGAACGAGTGGGAGGCGAGGGTTCCGATCACGCCTGCGGACGCAGCCAGGCTGGTCGAGGAGGGCATCGAAGTCGTCCTGCAGCCCTCGTCCATTCGGATCTTTCCCGATGATATGTACAAGGAGGCCGGGGCGGCTATCAGCGAGGATCTTTCCTCCTGCCCCATCATCTTCGCCGTGAAGGAGATCCCGGTCGGCTTCATCGAAGCGGGCAAGACCTACGTCTTCTTCTCGCACACCATCAAGGGGCAATCCTACAACATGCCCCTGCTGAAGAGGATGATGGAGCTCAGGTGTCAGTTGATCGATTACGAGCTGGTCACCGATTCCGAAGGCCGCCGCCTGATCTTTTTCGGCAGGCACGCCGGGCTGGCCGGCATGATCGACACCTTCTGGGCCCTGGGTAAGAAGCTGGCTTGGGAAGGGATGCAGACTCCCTTCAGCGCGGTCAAGATGGCGTACGAATACAGCAGCCTCGAAGAGGCCAAAGCCGAGATCACCAAAGTGGGCGAACAGTTCGACGCTGAAGGCGTTCCTGCCGGGTTGTTCCCTCTGATCTTCGGGTTCGCCGGTTACGGCAACGTCTCCCTGGGGGCGCAGGAGATTTTCGACCTGTTTCCTCACGACGAGATCGCTCCGGCGGATCTCGCGGCAGTCAGGGCGGAGCCTGGAGGAACAGTCAAGCGCCTCACCAAGGTGGTCTTCAAAGAAGCGGATATGGTTGAACCGGTCGATCAGGGAATTGAATTCGAGCTACAGGATTACTACACGCATCCGGTGAAGTACCGCTCACAGTTCGACAGATATCTGCCGCACCTGACGGGTTTGGTTAACTGCATCTACTGGGATGAACGCTATCCCCGGCTGGTGACGTACGACTACCTGAAGCGATCTTATGCCGCTTCGGAAACCCCGCGGTTAAAGGTGATCGGTGACATCAGTTGCGACATCGAAGGATCCATCCAGTGCACCGTCAAAGTCACCGATCCGGGGAACCCGGTGTACGTGTACGATCCCACCACCGGAACTACGACCGACGGCTGGAAAGGGAAAGGCCCGGTGATCATGGCCGTGGATAACCTCCCCTGCGAACTGCCGAAGGAGGCATCCGATTTCTTCAGTGAGGTTCTGACACCTTTCATCCCCAGGCTGGTGCAGGCGGATTTCAGCGTCCCTTTCGACGACCTGGAGATTCCAGCCGAATTGCACCGGGCGGTTATCTTGCATGAGGGAGAACTGACGCCCAATTACAAACATCTAAATCAATATCTATAACGCATAAACATAAGAGGAGATACAATGAAATCCGTTTTGGTTCTGGGAGCGGGTCTGGTTACGAAACCCCTGGTACAATACCTGTTGAAGCACAATTTCAAGGTGCGCGTTGCCAGCCGCACCGTCAGCAAGGCCGAGAAGCTGATCGACAATCATGCCAACGGCGAAGCCATTCAGTGGACCGTCGATCAGACGGATGCCCTGAAGAAGATGATCGGCGAGTGCGACCTGGCCATCAGTCTGCTGCCGGCGGCTTACCATACGATGGTGGCCGAGATGTGCATCGAGTTCGGCAAGGACATGGCCACGACGTCCTACGTCAGCCCGGCCATGAAAGCCTTGGACGAGCCTGCCAAAAAAGCCGGCGTGGTGATTTTGAACGAGAGTGGCGTCGATCCCGGCATTGACCACATGTCCGCCATGCGCATCATTCACGAAGTCGAGCGGAAGGGCGGCAAAGTGATTAGTTTCATGTCCTACTGCGGCGGGCTACCGGCGCCGGAAGCCAACACCAATCCTTATGGCTACAAGTTTTCCTGGAGCCCCAAGGGCGTGCTTTTGGCCGGCAAGAACGACGGCAGGTACCGCAAGGACGGCGAGGAAATTTCTGTGCCAGGCAAAGACCTCTTTTCGCATTATTGGCACCTGCACATCGATCCCATCGGCGAACTGGAAGCCTACCCGAACCGCGATTCGCTTGGCTACGTCGAACTATACGGGTTGGAAGGCATCCCCACAATGTTCCGGGGCACGCTGCGTTACAAGGGCTGGTGCGATACCCTGAAAGCGACCGCGGCAATGGGTTATCTGGATGATACTGAGAAGGATTGGAGTGGCAAGACCTACGCTGACCTGGGCTGGGAACTCTGCGGCAAACAGCCGGGCGGCAACCTGCGGGAAGCGTTCGCCGAGAAGCTGGGCATCGCTGCGGATTCCTTCATCCTGGACCGCTTCGAATGGCTGGGACTGTTCTCCGACGAGCCTCTGCCGGTCGACAAGGGCGGCGTCATTGACGTGATGACAGCTCTCAAACTGGAGAAGATGCCTTACGAGCCGGGCGAGCGCGACATGATAATTCTCTTCCACGAATTCAAGGCGGATTATCCCGACGGATCGAAGGAACTGCTGACCTCCAAGTTGATCGACTACGGCATTCCCGATGGCGACAGCTCCATGGCCCGCACGGTCAGCCTGCCTGCAGCGGTGGGAGCCCGCCTGATTCTGGAAGGCAAATTCAAGCAGCCGGGCGTCTGGGTGCCGGTGATTCCCGAACTGTACAATCCCGTCCTGGACGAGCTGGAGACTCTGGGGATCAAGTGCGTGGAAGAGTCCAAGCCGCGGCCGAATTAATACGATCGATTCGACCCACGCTTGTGGCGGACCATCTGTATTATCATGGAGATGAAAGGTTAACCGAATAGAACCATGAACAAATTCATCCGGCGTCTGCTCTTTCCCCTCTACGTGACGGGCTTCACGGAACGTTCAGGTCAATCCAACGCGCTTTGAACTGAAACGTATCCTGAAAACCAAACATCCGGAGAGTACCATGAGCAACGAACGCATCTTAAAATACAGCATCGAGCCGCAGGAAGTCCACAAGACCATCGACAAGTACATGATCTGCGACGGTTTCGATATGGTCTTCGACCTGCGCAAATCGCACGGCTCCTTCTGCCACGATTCGGTGACGGGCCGGGATTACCTGGACATGTTCACCTTTTTCGCCAGCTCACCTGTGGGCTTCAACCACCCCAGGATGGCCAGCCCGGAGATGATCCGGTTCCTGGGCGAAGTGGCGGTGAACAACATCACCAATTCCGACCTCTATTCCGAAGAGTTGGCCACCTTTGTGGAGACCTTCTTTCAACTGGCGGTGCCGGACGGCTTCAAGCATTCCTTCTTCGTCGCCGGGGGGGGGTTGGGCATCGAAAACGCCCTCAAAGCCTCATTCGACTGGAAGGTCCGGACCAATTTCAAGAAGGGCTACGATCGTGAAGTCGGCCACCGCGTCATCAGCTTCGACCAGGCCTTCCACGGCCGCACCGGCTACACCATGTCGCTGACGCGCACGGAGATGGTGAAGTACATGTACTACCCCATGTTCGACTGGCCCAAAATCAGTAACCCTGCGGTAAAATTCCCTCTGAACGACGAGAACCTGGCCGACGTCGAAGCGCGCGAGAAGCTGGCTCTGGACCAGGTCAAGCAGGCCTTCCGGGATTACCCCGACGAGATCGCCGCCATGATCATCGAGCCGATCCAGGGCGAAGGCGGTGACAACCACTTCCGGGGCGAATTCCTGAAGGCATTGAAGGAGATCGCCGACGAGGAAAGCGCCATGCTGATCTTCGACTGCGTGCAGGCAGGCATGGGGCTGACGGGCAAGATGTGGGTCTTCGAACACTTCGACTTCCAGCCGGACATGTTCTGCATCGGCAAGAAGAGCCAGGTCTGCGGCTTCATCGCCAACGATAAGATCGAATCCATTGAAGAGAACGTCTTCGAAGTCTCTTCCCGGCTGAATTCCACCTGGGGCGGCAACCTGATCGACATGGTGCGCTGCGCGAAGTACCTGGAGATCATGGACGAGGAGAAGCTG